>DATJNS010000167.1:0-5790 GCA_035507915.1 Candidatus Sulfotelmatobacter sp. | reverse complement strand
CGACTTGACGAGCAGGCCCGACATGCCGACCGCCTGCGCCTTGTGCTCCTTGACCGCGGACAGGATGGAGGCAATCGGCTGCTTGATGCCGAGATTGACCACCTTGTAGCCGTTGTTCGTCAGGATGATGTCGACCAGGTTCTTGCCGATGTCGTGCACGTCGCCCTTGACCGTGGCGAGCACGATGGTGCCCTTCTGCTGGCCTTCGACGCGCTCCATGAAGGGCTCGAGATAGGCGACCGCCCGCTTCATCGTCTCGGCCGACTGCAGCACGAACGGCAGCTGCATCTTGCCGGCGCCGAACAGCTCGCCCACCACCTTCATGCCGTCGAGCAGCAGCGTGTTGATCACCTCGAGCGGCGGATAGGTCTTGAGCGCGAGGTCGAGATCCTCGGTCAGGCCCTGGCGGTCGCCGTCGACGATGCGGAGCTTGAGGCGCTCCTCGACCGTCTCGGGGCGTGCGCGCTTGACCTTGGTCTCGCTGGCGCGGCCGTCGAACAGCGCCATGAAGGCCTGCAGCGGGTCATAGCCCTCGCGCCTGCGGTCGAAGATCAGGTCCTCGGCGACGCGCACCTCCTCCTCGGGGATCTTGTGCAGCGGCGCGATCTTGGAAAAATGCACGATCGCGCCGGTCAGGCCGCGCTTGAGGGCGTGGTCGAGGAACACCGAGTTGAGCACGTGGCGCGCCGGCGGGTTGAGGCCGAACGAGATGTTCGACAGGCCGAGGATGATCTGGCACTGCGGCAGCTCGGCGGCGATGCGCTCGATCGCCTCGAGGGTCCACAGGCCGAGCTTGCGGTCGTCCTCGTTGCCGGTGCAGATCGTGAAGGTCAGCGGATCGAACAGCAGGTCCGACGGCTCGAGTCCGTATTTGTTGACGGCGAAGTCGTAGAGCCGGTGCGCCACCGCGATCTTGCGGTCGACGTCCTTCGCCATGCCGGCTTCGTCGATCGTCAGCGCGATCACGGCGGCGCCGAAGCGCTTGGCCAGCGCCATGCGCTTGGCGGCGGCGTCCTCGCCGTCCTCGAAGTTGATCGAGTTGAGGATCGCCTTGCCGCCATAGAGCTTGAGCGCGGCCTCGAGCACCGGCAGCTCGGTCGAGTCGATCACCAGCGGCGCGTTGACCGCGCCGCGCAGCCGGCGCACCACCTCGGTCATCTCGGCGATCTCGTCGCGGCCGACGAACGCGGTGCACACGTCGAGCGCGTTCGAGCCCTCGCGCGCCTGCTCGCGCGCCATCTCGACGCAGCCTTCCCAGTCGCCCTTCTCCTGCAGCTCGCGGAAGCGCTTCGAGCCGTTGGCGTTGCAGCGCTCGCCGATCGACAGATAGGCGTTCTCCTGGCGCATCGGCACCTGGCCGTAGAGCGAGGCGAGCGCCGGCACCCAGCCGACCGTGCGCGGCGTCACGGCGGGCCGGCCCTTCGGATCGAGCTTGCGCAGCATGGCGTCGAGCGCGCCGATATGCGCCGGCTCGGTGCCGCAGCAGCCGCCCACCATGGCGACGCCGTCCTCGACCACGAAGCGCTCGAGCCACGCCGCCAGATCGTTCGGCCCGAGCGGATAGTGCGTCCTGCCGTCGACCAGCTCGGGCAGCCCGGCGTTGGGCTGGATCGAGATCGGGCCCGGCCAGTTCTGGCTGAGCCAGCGCACGTGCTCGGCCATCTCCTGCGGGCCGGTCGCGCAGTTGAGGCCGATCACCGGCACGTCGAGCGCGCGCACCACCGTCGCGGCGGCCGCGATGTCGGCGCCGACCAGCAAGGTGCCGGTGGTCTCGACGGTGACCTGCACGATCAGGGGCGGCGCGACCTTGGCGTCGGCCGCCGCGCGCTTGGCGCCGTTGACCGCGGCCTTGATCTGCAGCGGGTCCTGGCAGGTCTCGATCAGGATGGCGTCGACGCGGCCGGCCAGCAGGCCGGCGGCCTGGATCGCGAAGGCGTCCTCGAGCGCCTGGTAGTCGATGTGGCCGAGCGAGGGCAGCCGCGTGCCCGGGCCGATCGAGCCCAGCACGAAGCGCTGGCGGCCGTCGAACGCGAACTCCTCGAGCGCCTCGCGCGCGAGCTCGCCGGCGCGCCGGTTGAGCTCGAGCGCGGCGTCGGCCAGGTCGAACTCGGCGAGCGTGATCGGCGAGCCGCCGAAGCTGTTGGTCTGGATGACGTCGCAGCCGGCCTCGAGATGGCTGCGATGGATCTCGCGCACCAGGTCGGGGCGCGAGCGGTTGAGGATCTCGGTGCAGTTCTCCTGGCCGAGGAAATCGGCGTGCAGGTCGAGCGCCTGCGCCTGCACGCGGGTGCCGATCGCCCCGTCGCACAACAGCACGCGCTCCCGCAACGCCTCGAGAAAATCCGACATCTCAAATCCAACTCTGTCTGACCGAACCCTCACCCCCCTCCCCGACCCTCCCCCTCAAGGCGGGAGGGGGAGGGATCAGGCAAACGGCGGCGCTGCCGCCTGCAGCAAGGCGTCCCCTCCCCCCTTGAGGGGGAGGGTTAGGGAGGGGGGTGATGTGGTCCGCATGATCGTCATGCGGCGGCGACGGGGGGCGGGGCGGGGGTCGCGGGCTTGATGCCGAGGCGGCGGCAGATCGCGATCGTCAGGTCCGCGCGGTTGAGCGTGTAGAAGTGGAACTGCTCGCAGCCGAGCGAGCGCAGCGCGGTCGCCTGCTCGGCGGCGACCGAGGCGGCGACCAGCCGGCGCGTCTCGGGATCCTGGTCGAGCCCGTCGAACAGCTCGGCGAGCCAGCGCGGCACCGACGTGCCGCACGCCCCGCTGAACTTCACGACCTGCGCGAAATTCGTCACCGGCAGCAGGCCGGGCACGATCGGCACCGCGATGCCGGCCTTGCGCGCGCGCTCGAGAAACTTCGCGTAGCAGCTCACGTCGAAGAAGTACTGCGTGATCGCGCGCGTGGCGCCGGCGTCGATCTTGCGCTTGAGGTTGTCGAGGTCGCGCTCGGGCGACGTCGCCTCGGGATGGCACTCCGGATAGGCGGCGACCGAGATCTCGAAGTCGCCGACGCGCTTCAGGCCGGCGACCAGGTCGGCGGCGTAGGCGTAGCCGTCGGGATGCGGCGCGTAGCCGGCGCTGCCCGCCGGCGCGTCGCCGCGCAGCGCGACGATGTGGCGGATGCCGGCGGCCCAGTAGTCGCGCGCGACCGCGTCGATCTCGGCGCGGCTGGCGCCGACGCAGGTCAGGTGCGCGGCCGGCTCGAGCGCGGTCTCCTGGCGGATGCGCCGCACCGTCGCGTGGGTGCGCTCGCGCGTCGTGCCGCCGGCGCCGTAGGTCACCGAGACGAACGCCGGCGCGAGCGGCGCCAGCTTGGTGATCGACGCCCACAGGCTGGCTTCCATCTCGGCCGTCTTGGGCGGGAAGAACTCGAACGAGACGCGCGGCGGCGGCAGCGTCGTCATCGCGCGATCTCCGAGGTCGGCTTGGTCGGACGCGCCACATGCGCGTCCTCGGGACTTGGTTGAGTCGGGCGCGCCGAGCGCGCGTCCTCGGGGGTTGACTGGGTCGGACGCGCCAGGCGCGCGTCCTTCGGGGCCGGGCGCAGCAGCGCGGCGGGCAGCGCCGCCTGGGTCGCGCCGCGATCGGCCGACCACACCGACACGGTCAGCGGCTGGCCGGGCAGATGCGTGGTCGGGCGCGGCGTCAGGCCGGCGGCGGCGCACCACTCGCTGACCTCGGCGTCGCGGAAGCCGAGGCGACGGTGGGCGTGGCGCGCGCGCAGATCCTCGAGCGTGTGGGGCGCGAAATCGACGATCACGAGACGGCCGCCGGGCGACAGCACGCGCGCCGCCTCGGCGATCGCCGCCGCGGGGTCCTCCAGATAGTGCAGCACCTGGTGGATCGTCACGACGTCGAAGCCGTGCGCGCCGAGCGGCAGCTGGTACATGTCGGCCTGGCGCACGCTGCAATGGACGAGCCCGGCGCGCTCCAGGTTGGCGCGCGCCACCGTCAGCATCTCGCGCGACAGGTCGACGCCGAGCCCGTGCTGCGCGCGCGGCCCGATCAGCTCGAGCAGCCGGCCGGTGCCGGTGCCGATGTCGAGATAGTCGCCGATCGCCGGGCGCTCGCCGAGCGCCGCCAGCACCGCGCGCTCGACCTCGGCCTCGTCGATGTGCATGGCGCGGATGCGGTTCCACTCGGCGGCGTTGGCGCGGAAATACGCGGCGGCGGCGGCGGCGCGCACCCGCTTGACGCCGTCGAGCCGCTCGAGATCGAGCGCCAGGCCGGGATCCTCGGCCGGCAGCAGCGCGACCAGATGCTCGGCCAGCGGTGCGGCGCCGCCGCGCTGCGCCAGCCGGTAGAACACCCAGGCGCCCTCGCGGAAGCGCTCGAGCAGCCCGGCCTCGCACAGCAGCTTCAGATGGCGCGAGACCCGCGGCTGGCTCTGGCCGAGGATCTGGGTCAGCTCGGTGACGGTCAGCTCGGCGCGCCCACACAATGCCAGCAGGCGGAGCCGGGTCGGCTCGGCGGCGGCGCGCAATCCTGCCAGCAGCTGGTCCATCATGCCCCCAACAACGAGCGTTCGGGCCGCCCGTCACACATAAAGATATCCTTATGAGTGTGCGGCCTCAAGCTGAATCTTCCGCCCACCGATTCCCGGTGGGTCGCCAAGTGGGCAGGGCGGACCCCGTCGGCCCTCTAGATGCTCGGGACGAGCCCGAGCATGACGGATTGGGGGCAGAGAGGGCGGAGCGCGGGCAAAAAAAGAAGCCCCGCGGGGCGGGGCTTCAGTGACTGCGGGTAGGGGGCTAACCCTACAGCTGAACAACGCGCGAGCCGGCTCAATCGATCCCTTGTTGGATCCCGCAGGCGTCGACCGAACCGGGCGCCGGCTCGCGGCGTTGCGGATGGTGCGGCCGGCGGATGTGCGGCGCCGCGGGCGGTATCGGGTTGCGCCGGATGCGGAATTCGCCTTGCGTTTGCCGCCGCGCACGGCAAGGTGACGACCCGGCGCCCGCAAGGCCCGCAGCGGTGGCAGGGGGGACGATGGCAAAGGGGTTGCGCATGATGAAGCTCGGCCGGTTCGCGATCATTGTGCTGCTGTTCGCGGCGGGCGCCGTCGCGCCGCGCCCGGCCGGCGCCGCCGGCGCGCAGACCGACGCCGCCAAGTTCGTGCAGTCGCTCGGCGACCAGGCGATCTCGATCATCACCGACGCGTCGCTGTCCAAGACCGACCGCGAGCAGCATTTCCACGACATGTTCGTCGGCAGCTTCGACGTGCCGGCGATCGGCCGCTTCGTGCTCGGCCGCTACTGGCGCACCGCGACCGACGCGCAGCGCCAGGAGTTCCTCAAGCTGTTCGAGGACATGATCGTCAAGACCTACAACAACCGCTTCACCGAATACAAAGGCGAGCAGTTCCAGGTCATCGGCAGCCGGCAGGACGGCGACAGCACGCTGGTCACCACCAACGTGACCCAGCCGAAGACCGGCGCGCAGCCCGTCAAGGTCGACTGGCGCGTGCTCAAGGCGCAGGGCCAGCTCAAGATCGTCGACGTGATCATCGAGGGCGTCAGCATGAGCGTGACGCAGCAGCAGGAGTTCGGCTCGGTGATCCAGCGCAACGGCGGCCAGATCGACGGCCTGCTCGCCAGCATGAAGGAGCGCATCCAGCAGCAGAACCAAGCCGCGCGCAGCTGATCCCGCGCGGGACTAACTAAGCCAAACACCCAAGCCCGTCATGCCCGCGAAAGCGGGCATCCAGGGTCGCTGCACCGCCGTCCGACTCCTGGATCCCCGCTTTCGCGCTAGGGTCCGGACTCAATTGAACCAGCATGTCAGGGC
>DATJNS010000166.1:0-7908 GCA_035507915.1 Candidatus Sulfotelmatobacter sp. | reverse complement strand
GGCGCCTGGGCGTGGGTGGCGTGGCCGTGGATCACGGCGAGCGGCGCCAGGCCGCGACGCTCGGCCTCGCTGCGCCGCATCAGGACGAGCGCCGCGCCGCCGTCCGAGATCGAGCTCGAGTTCGCCGCCGTGACCGTGCCGTCCTTGCGGAACGCGGGCTTCAAACTCGGAATCTTGTCCGGGCGCGCGGTGCGCGGCTGCTCGTCGGTCGCCACCTCGGTCGTCTTGCCCTTGGCACCGGCGGTCACGGGCACGATCTCGGCGGCGAAGCTGCCGTCGCTGCCGGCCGCGCGCGCGCGCTCGAGCGAGCGCACCGCGAACGCGTCCTGGTCGGCGCGGGTGAATTGATAGTGCTGGGCGGTGTCCTCGGCATAGGTGCCCATCAGCCGCCCGGGCTCGTAGGCGTCCTCCAGCCCGTCGATGAACATGTGGTCGAGCACCCGGCCGTGGCCCATGCGATAGCCGCCGCGCGCCCGGTCGAGCAGGTAGGGCGCGTTCGTCATGCTCTCCATGCCGCCGGCGACCCCGACCCGCGCGCTGTCGGCCAGGATCAGGTCGTGCACCAGCATGGCGGCCTTCATGCCCGAGCCGCACATCTTGTTGATCGTGGTGGCGCCCACCGAGTCGGGAATGCCGGCGCCGAACGCCGCCTGGCGCGCCGGCGCCTGGCCCATGCCGGCGGGCAGCACACAGCCCATCACGACCTCCTCGACCTGGTCGGGCGCGACGTGCGCGCGCGCCAAGGCCGCCTCGATCGCGATGGCGCCCAGCTTGGGCGCCGGCACGTCCTTGAGCTCACCCTGGAAACCGCCCATCGGCGTGCGCGCCGCACCGACGATCACAACCGGGTCCTGGTTCATGTCCTGATCTCCTTCAGGCCGACTCTTCGAACAGCTCGCGGCCGATCAGCCAGCGGCGGATCTCGGACGTGCCGGCGCCGATCTCGTAGAGCTTGGCGTCGCGCAGCAGCCGTCCGGTCGCGTAGTCGTTGATGTAGCCGTTGCCGCCCAGGCACTGGATCGCCTCGAGCGCCACCCAGGTCGCCTTCTCGGCGGCGTAGAGGATGCAGCCGGCGGCGTCCTTGCGCGAGGTCTCGCCGCGGTCGCACGCCTTGGCGACCGCGTACACGTAGGCCTTGGCGGCGTTCATCGTCACGTACATGTCGGCGAGCTTGCCCTGCATCAGCTGGAACTCGCCGATCGGCTTGCCGAACTGCTTGCGCTCGTGCAGGTAGGGCACCACGAGATCGAGGCAGGCCTGCATGATGCCGAGCGGACCGGCGGCCAGCACGGTGCGCTCGTAGTCGAGCCCGCTCATCAGCACGTTGACGCCGCGCCCGACCTCGCCGACGACGTTCTCGGCCGGCACCTCGCAATCCTGGAACACGAGCTCGCAGGTGTCCGACCCGCGCATGCCGAGCTTGTCGAGCTTCTGCGCGGTCGAGAAGCCCTTCATGCCCTTCTCGATCAGGAACGCCGTGATGCCGCGCGGTCCGGCGTCGGGATCGGTCTTGGCGTAGACCACCAGCACCTCGGACACCGGGCCGTTGGTGATCCACATCTTCGAGCCGTTGAGCACGTAGCGGTCGCCGCGCTTGTCGGCGCGCGTCCGCATGCCGACGACGTCGGAGCCGGCGCCCGGCTCCGACATCGCGAGCGCACCGACATGCTCGCCCGAGATCAGCTTCGGCAGGTAGCGGCGCTTCTGCTCCGGCGTGCCGTTGAGCCGGATCTGGTTGACGCACAGGTTGGAATGCGCGCCGTAGGACAGGCCGACGCTGGCCGAGGCGCGGCTGACCTCCTCCATCGCGACGCAATGCTCGAGGTAGCCCATGCCGGCGCCGCCGAACTCCTCCTCGACGGTGAGCCCGAGCAGGCCGAGCGCGCCCATCTCGGGCCACAGATCGCGCGGAAACTGGTTCGTGCGGTCGATCTCGGCGGCGCGCGGCGCGATCTTGTCGTCGGCGAAGCTCCGCACGGTGTCGCGCAGCATGTCGGCGTGCTCGCCGAGGTCGAAATTCAAGCTGGGCAGCTGGTTGACGGCCATCGGCCTCTCCCGACCCTCAGCGGACCGCGGCGGCCCGTTTGGCGCCCCGCCGCATCGGCGCCGGCTTGCCGGCACGCGCCTTGAGCTGAGCGTCGATCGACGCGACCGCCGTCATGTTGATCAGACCGCGCACGGAAACCGACGGCGTCAGCACGTGGGCCGGCATCGCCGTGCCCAGCAGGATCGGCCCGATCGATTGACCCTGCCCCAACACCTTCAGGATGTTGAAGGCGATGTTCGCCGCGTCAAGGGTCGGCATGACGAGCAGGTTCGCCTGACCGGTCAACCGCGAATGGGGAAACACCCGCTGGCGGATCTCCGCGGACAAGGCGGCGTCGCCCTGCATCTCGCCGTCGGCCTCGAGGTCGGGCGCGCGCTGGGCGAGCAGCGCCATGGCCTCCTTCATCTTGCGTGAGGCCGGGTCGTCGCTGGTCCCGAAACTGGAATGCGACAACAGCGCGACCTTCGGCGCGACGCCGAAGCGCCGGACCTCGTCCGCCGCCATCGCGGTCATCTCGGCGATCTCGGCGGCGGTCGGATCGAGCTGCACGTGGGTGTCGCACAGGAAGAACGTGCCGCGATCGAGGATCAGGACGTTGAGGGCGGCCATGCAGCCGACGCCGGGCGCCAAGCCGATGATGTCGCGAACATTGTCGAAATGTCGCTGGAACCGGCCGGCCGTGCCGCACAGCAGCGCGTCGGCTTCGCCGCGCCGCAGCATCAGGGCGCCGATGATCGTATTGTCGGTGCGCACGCGCCGGCGCGCCGTGTCGGGCGATACGCCGTTGCGCTCCATCAGCGCGTGGTAGAGCTGCCAGTACTCGTCGAAGCGGTGATCCGAGTCCGGGTTGACGAACGCGACGTCGACGCCGTCCTTCATGCGCAGACCGAGCCGATCGACCCGCCGCTCGATCACGTCCGGCCGGCCGATCAGGATCGGTTTGGCGATGCGTTCGTCGATCACGGACTGGACGGCGCGCAGCACGCGCTCGTCCTCGCCCTCGGCGTAGACGACGCGGCGCAGGTCCTGGCGGGCACGCTCGAACATCGGGCGCATCAGCAGGCCCGAGCGGAACACGAACTCGACCAGCTGCTGGCGATAGGCGGCGAAATCCTCGATCGGCCGGGTCGCGACGCCGCTGTCCATCGCCGCCTTGGCGACCGCGGGCGAGATTTCGTAGATCAGCCGCGGGTCGAACGGTTTCGGTATCAGGAAGTCGGGCCCGAAGGTGAGCGGCTGGTCGCCGTACGCCTTGGCGACGATCTCGGACGGCTCGGCCATCGCCAGGTCGGCGAGCGCCTTCACGCACGCGACCTTCATGGCCTCGTTGATCGCGGTCGCGCCGACGTCGAGCGCGCCGCGAAAGATGAACGGGAAACACAGGACGTTGTTGACCTGGTTGGGATAGTCCGAGCGGCCGGTCGCGATCACGGCGTCGTCGCGCACCGCACGCACGTCCTCGGGCAGGATCTCGGGCCGCGGATTGGCGAGCGCCAGGATCAGGGGCCTCGGCGCCATGCGCGCGACCATGTCGCGCTTCAGCACGTCGGGCGCCGACAGACCGAGGAACACGTCGGCGCCATCGATCACCTCGCCGAGCGTGCGCGCCGCGGTGGCGCGCGCGTAGCTCGCCTTGCGCGGGTCCATCAGCTCGGCACGGCCTTCGTACACCACGCCGACGATGTCGGTGACCGTGATGTGCTCGCGCCGGACGCCCAGATTGACCAGCAGGTCGAGGCACGCGAGCGCGGCGGCGCCGGCGCCCGAGGTCACCAGCTTGACGTCCTCGATGCGCTTGCCGACGACGCGCAGCCCGTTGAGCACCGCTGCGCCGACGATGATCGCGGTGCCGTGCTGGTCGTCGTGGAACACCGGGATGTCGAGGCGCGCCCGCAGCTTGGCCTCGACCTCGAAGCATTCGGGCGCCTTGATGTCCTCGAGATTGATGCCGCCGAAGGTCGGCGCGAGCGCCGCGATGATGTCGACCAGCTTGTCGGGATCGCGCTCGTCGACCTCGATGTCGAACACGTCGATGCCGGCGAACTTCTTGAACAGCACCGCCTTGCCTTCCATCACCGGCTTGCCGGCGAGCGGGCCGATCGCGCCCAGGCCGAGCACCGCGGTGCCGTTGGTGATCACGCCGACCAGGTTGCCGCGCGCGGTGTAGAGCGAGGCGCTCGCCGGGTCGTCGACGATGGCGTTGCACACGTCGGCCACGCCCGGCGTGTAGGCGAGCGCGAGGTCGTGCTGGTTGGCCAGCGGCTTGGTCGGCGTGACCTCGATCTTGCCGGGCCGCGGCAGGCGGTGGTAGTCGAGCGCGGCGTCGTGGAAGTCTTCGGTCATGTGCGCCGGAGTTTAGGCGCTCAGGCTCACGGGCGCCAATAGGTCGCCGATAAAGACAAGGCCCGCGCGAGGCGGGCCTTTCTCTGGTGCGGTCGAGAAGACTCGAACTTCCACGGGATCGCTCCCACAAGCACCTCAAGCTTGCGCGTCTACCAATTCCGCCACGACCGCTTGTGACCTGCTGGCAGCTTGCCAAAAGGCCGCTCGGAATACCAAATCTGGATATCGGCTTCAAGCCGATAACCTCCACGGGAGACCCGGCTTGGCAGCGCTCGACGCGCCCCCCGACGCAGCCCCCGATCCGGCCATCGGCGCCCGTCGTCCCGGCGTGGCCCCGCCGGCCGTCGAATGGCGGATTTCCGCCGATCCGGTGGCCTACGAGGCGGCCGTCGAGGCGATGGACGCGCGCGCCGCCGCGATCCGCGAGGCCGGCGCGCCCGAGCTCGTCTGGCTGCTCGAGCACCCGGCGCTCTACACCGCCGGCACGAGCGCGCGGCCGGTCGATCTGCTCGACCCCCGCTTTCCGGTTCATCGCAGCGGCCGCGGCGGCCAGTACACGTACCACGGGCCCGGCCAGCGCGTGGTCTACGTCATGCTCGATCTCGCCCGGCGCGGTCAGGACGTGCGCGCCTACGTGACCGGCCTCGAGGCCTGGATCATCGCCGCGCTCGCCGAGCTCGGCGTGACGGGCGAGCGCCGTGCCGGTCGGGTCGGCATCTGGGTCGCCCGCGGCCTCGGCGCGAACGGCCCGCGCGAGGACAAGATCGCCGCGATCGGCGTGCGGGTGCGGCGGTGGGTGACCCTGCACGGGCTCGCCATCAACGTTGCGCCCGACCTCGGCCACTTCTCCGGCATCGTGCCGTGCGGCGTGACCGGGCACGGCGTCACGTCGCTGGCGGATCTCGGCGTCGCCGCCACGATGGCGGATCTCGACGCCGCGCTCCGGCGCATGTTCGACAGAGCGTTTCCGGCGCCGTAGCTAGACCGTCGGGCGCGGCTGGAACCCGCCGGATCCCGCGTCGGCGCGGTCGGCCGTCGCGAGCTCGACGCCGGTGACGTGCGCCAGGCGCGGCCCGCTCCGGCACGCTTCGATGAAGCGCTCGACCGCCGCGTCGTCGCCCGCCGCGACCGCCTCGACCGTGCCGTCGACGCGGTTGCGCACCCAGCCGTCGAGCCCGAACCGCGCCGCGGTGTCGACCGTCCAGGCGCGATAGCCGACGCCCTGGACGCGGCCCCGGATGAACAGACGGACGACCCGCATCGTCGGCGGTCAGGCGAACTCGAGGATCACCTGGTCGACCGCGAGGCTCGAGCCGGCGGCGGCCACCACCTGCTTGATGCGGCCGTCGCGCTCGGCGCGCAGCACGTTCTCCATCTTCATCGCCTCGACGATCGCGAGCGGCTCGCCGGCCTTGACCTCGTCGCCCTCGGCGACCGCGACCTTGACCAGGAGCCCGGGCATCGGCGACAGCAGGAAGCGCGACATGTCGGCGGCCTCGCGCACCGGCATGCGCGCGCTCAGCACTGCCGTCCGCTCCGTCATCACCTGGACGGCGAGCGCGTTGCCGCCGTGGGACAGCCGTTCGCCCAGGCCGACGCGATCGATCTGGACCACCATGGCCGCGCCGTCGATCGTGCCGTCGAACGCGCCCGCGCCGGCGTCGAGGCGGCCGCGCACCGCCAGCGTGCGGCCGCCCAGCTCGACGTCGACGCCGTCGGTCGCCTCGCGCGCGACGGCGTCGTGGTTGACCCCCTCGGCACGCGCGATCCAGCGCGTGGGCGGCCGATACGGCCGGCCGGGCACCTGCCCGCTCAGCGTCGCCTCGCGGCGCTCGCGCGCATAGCGCCGGGCGACCGCCAGCGCGAGCAGCCGCGCCAGCGCCGCGCCGTCGGGCGCCGGCGCGACGAAGCCGCGCGGGAAGGCTTCGGCGATCAGGTTGGTCGACATGTCGCCGGCACGGAAGCGCGGCAATGCCATCAGGGCGGCGAGGAACTCGATGTTGTGGTTGGGCCCCCGGATCGCGAAGGCGTCGAGCGCGCGCTGCATGGTCGCGATCGCCGCCGCTCGGTCGGAACCCGCGGTCACCAGCTTGGCGATCATGGGATCGTAGTGCATCGAGATCTCGGCGCCCTCGTAGACGCCGGTATCGACCCGCACGCCCTCGCCGACCGGCGGCCGGTAGCGCGTCAACCGCCCGATCGACGGCAGGAAGTTGCGGCTGGGGTCCTCGGCATAGACGCGGGCCTCGACCGCCCAACCGGTCAGCTTGATCTGCTTCTGGGTGAACGGCAGCTTCTCGCCGGCGGCGATGCGGATCATCCACTCGACGAGATCGAGCCCGGTGACGAACTCGGTCACCGGGTGCTCGACCTGCAGCCGCGTGTTCATCTCGAGGAAATAGAAGTTGCGCTGGGGATCGACGATGAACTCGACCGTGCCGGCGCTCGTGTAGCCGACCGCCTGCGCGAGCGCGACCGCCTGCTCGCCCATGGCCTTGCGGGTCGCTGGATCGAGAAAGGGCGACGGCGACTCCTCGATCACCTTCTGATGGCGGCGCTGGATCGAGCACTCGCGCTCGCCCAGATAGAGGATGGTGCCGTGCTGGTCGCCCAGCACCTGGATCTCGATGTGACGCGGCGCCTCGATGTACTTCTCGATGAAGACGCGGTCGTCGGCGAAGCTCGACTTGGCCTCCGAGCGCGCCGACACCAAGCCGTCGCGCACCTCCTGGGCGTTGTAGGCGATCCGCATGCCCTTGCCGCCGCCGCCCGCCGAGGCCTTGATCATCACGGGGTAGCCGATCTTCGTCGCCTCTGCGATCGCCGCCTCGGGCGTGTCGAGCACGCCGACATGGCCGGGCACGGTCGAGACCTTGGCGGCGAGCGCCAGCTTCTTCGACTCGATCTTGTCGCCCATCGCCGCGATCGCCCGCGGGTTGGGACCGATGAACGCCACGCGAGCCTTCGCCAACGCCTCGGCGAACGCCGTGCGCTCGGACAGGAAGCCATAGCCCGGATGCACCGCCTCGGCGCCGGTGCGGCGCGCCGCGTCGACGATGCGCGCGATGTTGAGATAGCTCTCCGACGATGCCGCCGGGCCGATCGCGACCGCCTCGTCGGCTTCGCGCACGTGCAGCGCGTCGGCGTCGGGCTCGGAATACACGGCGACCGTCTTGATGCCCATGCGCTTGGCGGTGCGCATGACGCGGCAGGCGATCTCGCCACGGTTCGCGATCAGGATCTTCTTGAACATGCGATGCAGCGTCCCATCCCTACAGCGGGATGTTGTCGTGTTTCTTCGGCGGATTCTCGAGCTTCTTGTTGCGCAGCATGGCGAGCGCGCGGATCAGCCGGCGGCGCGTGCTGTGCGGCATGACGACGTCGTCGATGAAGCCGCGCGAGGCCGCAATGAACGGATTGGCGAACTTGTCCCGGTATTCCTCGGTGCGCTCCTCGATCTTGGCCGCGTCGCCGAGGTCGCCGCGGAAGATGATCTCGACCGCGCCCTTCGGGCCCAT
>DATJNS010000165.1:0-15463 GCA_035507915.1 Candidatus Sulfotelmatobacter sp. | reverse complement strand
CGCCGTGCCCGGCCGGGCCGGCGCCGTTGCCCGAACGGGCCGCCGCGGCGGGGGCGGCGGCCGGCGTCGGTGGCGGCGCGGCCTTCGCTGCCGCGGGCGCTGGTGCTGCCGCGGCCGGCGGCGCCTTGGGTGCCGCGCCGGCACCGCCGGCGAGCGCCGCCTTGTCCTCGCCCTCGCCGAGCAGGAGGGCGATCACGTCGTTGACCTTGACGTTGGCGGTGCCCTCGGGGACCACGATCTTGCCGAGCACGCCCTCGTCGACCGCCTCGACCTCCATGGTCGCCTTGTCGGTCTCGATCTCGGCGATGACGTCGCCCGACGCCACCTTGTCGCCTTCCTTCTTCAGCCACTTGGCGACCGTGCCTTCGGTCATCGTCGGCGACAGCGCCGGCATCAGGATCTGGATCGGCATGATGGGCTCCGCTACGACCGGTACAGCACGGCCTTGACCGCGCGCACGACGTCGTCGGGCTGCGGCAGCGCGAGCTTCTCGAGATTGGCGGCATAGGGCAGCGGCACGTCCTTGCAGGCGACGCGTGCGACCGGCGCGTCGAGGTGGTCGAAGGCCTGCTCCATCATCTGCGCGGCGAGCTCGGCGCCGATGCCGGCGAACGCCCAGCCCTCCTCGACGGTCACCAGGCGGTTGGTCTTCTTGACCGAGGCGACGACCGTCTCGGTGTCGAGCGGGCGCAGCGTGCGGAGATCGATCACCTCGGCCTCGATGCCTTCCTGGGCCAGCGTCTCGGCGGCGGCCAGCGCCTGCCGCACCATGATGCTGTAGGCCGTGATGGTGACGTCCTTGCCCGGCCGGGCGACGCGCGCGCGGCCGATCGGCACGACATAATCGGGATCCTCCGGCACATCGAAGGTGGCGCCGTAGAGGATCTCGTTCTCGAGGATGATCACCGGGTTGGGATCGCGGATCGCCGCCTTGAGCAGGCCCTTGGCGTCGGCCGCGCTGTAGGGCGCGATCACCTTGAGGCCCGGGCAGTGGGCATACCAGCTGGCGTAGTCCTGGCTGTGCTGCGCGGCGACCCGCGCGGCCGCGCCGTTGGGTCCGCGGAACACGATCGGGCAGCTCATCTGGCCGCCCGACATGTAGCGCGTCTTGGCTGCCGAGTTGATGATCTGGTCGATCGCCTGCATGGCGAAGTTGAAGGTCATGAACTCGACGATCGGCCGGAGGCCCATGAACGCCGCGCCGACCCCCAGTCCGGTGAAGCCGTGCTCGGTGATCGGCGTGTCGACCACGCGGCGTGCGCCGAACTCGTCGAGCAGCCCTTGGCTCACCTTGTAGGCGCCTTGGTACTCGGCAACCTCCTCGCCGATCAGGAACACGCGCTCGTCGCGCCGCATCTCCTCGGCCATGGCGTCGCGCAGCGCCTCGCGCACCGTCATCTTGCGGGTCTGGCCGACCGCCATCTCGGCTGCCATCGGCCGCGGTTGGGGCGCGGGCGCCGCGGGCTTGGGGGCCGGCGCCTTGTCGACCTGCGGCGCCGGCGCGGGCGCCTCGGCGTGGCGCGCGCCATTGGTCGGCTTGGGCGCCTGCTGGGTGGCCGCGCCGTTCTCGACGAGCACCGCGATCGGGGTGTTGACCGCGACCCCTTCGGTGCCTTCCTGGACCAGGATCTGCTGCAGCACGCCCTCGTCGACCGCCTCGACCTCCATGGTCGCCTTGTCGGTCTCGATCTCGGCCAGCACGTCGCCCGAGGTGATCTGGTCGCCCTCCTTCTTCAGCCACTTGGCGAGCTTGCCCTCGGTCATGGTCGGCGACAGCGCCGGCATCAGGATCTGGATCGTCATCGCGTCACACCTCGGCCAGCACGTCGGTCCAGAGCTCCGCCGGATCGGGCTCAGGGCTCGCCTGGGCAAACTCGGCGGCGTCGGCGATGATGTCGCGGATCTCCTTGTCGACCGCCTTCAACGCGGCGTCGTCGGCCAAGCCGGCGTCGATCAGCAGCTGACGCGCGTGATCGATCGGGTCGTGCTTGGTGCGCACCTCCGAGACCTCCTCCTTGGTGCGATACTTGGCCGGGTCCGACATCGAGTGGCCGCGGTAGCGATAGGTCATCATCTCGAGAATGTAGGGCCCCTCTCCGGTGCGGGCATGGGCCGCCGCCTTGAGGCCGGCCTCTTTGACCGCGACGACGTCCATGCCGTCGACCTGCGCGCCGGCGATGCCGTAGGGCTCGCCGCGCTTGTAGAGGTCGCCGCCGGCCGCCGCCCGGTTCACGCTCGTACCCATGCCGTACTTGTTGTTCTCGATCACGTAGACGACCGGCAGCTTCCAGAGCGCCGCCATGTTGAACGACTCTTCGACTTGGCCCTGGTTGACCGCGCCGTCGCCCAGATAGGTCACCGAGACCAGCGGCTTCTGATTGTACTTGTGCGCGAACGCAAGGCCCGTGCCGATCGGCACCTGGGCGCCGACGATGCCGTGGCCGCCGTAGAAGTTCTTCTCGCGGCTGAACATGTGCATCGAGCCGCCCTTGCCCCTGGAGTAGCCGCCGCTGCGCCCGGTCAGCTCGGCCATCACGCCACGCGGATCCATGCCGGTCGCCAGCATGTGGCCGTGATCGCGGTAGCTCGTGATAACCGTGTCGCCCGGCTGCAGCGCCGCCTGCATGCCGACGACGACCGCCTCCTGGCCGATGTAGAGATGGCAGAAGCCGCCGATCAGTCCCATGCCGTAGAGCTGGCCAGCACGCTCCTCGAAGCGGCGGATCAGCAGCATGCTGCGGTAGAACCGGCGCAGCTCGTCAGCCGACGTCGTCGAGGCCGCCTCGGTCTTCGATTTGCCTTTCGCCGAAGCCATGCGCGCCCCCGGAATCTGAAAAGAAATGAAGCCCGGCAGGCGCGCGGGCTTCTGCACTGAACAACTAGCGTGACCGGCCTCAAATGGCAAGTCCAGCGCCCAAAGACAATGTGTTGTTCCGTAAAGGAAAATTACGCTTTGACGACGACGGGCCGCGGCCTGCATTCGCAGCTGCGATGCGCGGCGGCTAATGCTGCGTGTTTGCGGGCTCCGGTGCGTCGTCGCGTTGCAGCATGATGGTCAATTCGTCGCGGCGGCCGAGATCGAGCATGATGCGCGCGCGCTCGTCGAGCATGTCGGGATCGACGCCGTCGGGGCGCAACAGTGCGACACGATGCTCGATCTGCACGCGGTCGGCATGGATCAGATCGCGGCTGATCTCCGCCTTCTTGAGCTCCTGCACGAGACGCAGATAGGCGAACAGCCCGCGATCACCCTCGACCGCGTAGTAGCCGAAATAGGCCACCAGCAGCGCGCCCAGGACAGGCACGAGGACGTGCCGTGCGCGGCGCCGCAGGATGTGCCTGATCACCATGGGGCGCGAGTGGACCATGGGCGTCGCCGCGCCGTCAATCGAGGGCGCCCATCATCGGTCAGAAGGTTCGGCTGAAAATGTCCAAGTTTCCGATGGTTCGATGTCGACGTTGAGGAACTGCTCCAAGGTGTGCGACGGGCCCGGTTGGCACCGATGGTCGGGCCGCTCGGGAGAATCGTTGTCGGTCTGGAGGCGGCCGGCGCGATCGCATGGATCAATCGAGCGCCGGGGCTCACCCCTGCTTGAAGGCGGACTTGCCCGGATAGCGCGCGGCGGCGCCGATCTGCTCCTCGATGCGGATCAGCTGGTTGTACTTGGCCAGCCGGTCGGAGCGCGACAGCGAGCCGGTCTTGATCTGGCCGGCGTTGGTGGCCACGGCGAGGTCGGCGATGATGTTGTCCTCGGTTTCGCCCGAGCGGTGCGACATCACGGTCGTGTAGCCCGCGCGATGCGCGGTCTCCATGGTCTCCAGGGTCTCGCTGAGCGTGCCGATCTGGTTCACCTTGATGAGGATCGAGTTGGCGACGCCCTTGGCGATGCCGTCGCTGAGCCGCGCCGCACTGGTCACGAACAGGTCGTCGCCGACCAGCTGAACGCGCTCGCCCAAGGCCTCGGTGAGCGCGCGCCAGCCGGCCCAGTCGTCCTCCGCCATGCCGTCCTCGATCGACAGGATCGGGAACGCCTTGGCGAGCGCCTCGTAGAACCGCACCATGCCGGCGGCGTCGAGCGTGCGCTTCTCGCCGGCCAGCACGTACTTGCCGTCGCGGTAGAACTCGGACGCCGCGGGGTCGAGCGCGAGCGCGATGTCGGACCCGGCCTTGTAGCCGGCATCCTCGATCGCCGCCATAATCGCGCCGAGCGCCGCCTCGGCGTTGGCGATGTCGGGCGCAAACCCGCCCTCGTCGCCGACGTTGGTCGATTTGCCCTGCTTCTTGAGCTGGGCCTTGAGCGCCTGGAAAACCTCCGAGCCCATGCGTACCGCCTCGGCGAGCGACGACGCGCCGATCGGCGCGATCATGAATTCCTGCAGGTCGAGCGGATTGTCCGCATGCACGCCGCCGTTGAGCACGTTCATCAGCGGCACCGGCAGGGTGCGCGCGAACACGCCGCCGACATAGCGATAGAGCGGCAGGTCGTAATCGGCCGCCGCGGCGCGCGCGACCGCCAGGCTGACGCCGAGAATCGCGTTGGCGCCGAGCCGGCTCTTGTTGGGCGTGCCGTCGAGCTCGACGAGCGCGTGGTCGATCGCCAGCTGGTCGTCGGCCTCCATGCCCGACAAGGCGTCGAAGATCTCGCCGTTGGCGGCCTCGACCGCGCGCAGCACGCCCTTGCCGCCGTAGCGCCGCTTGTCGCCGTCGCGCAGCTCGACCGCCTCGTGGGCGCCCGTGCTGGCGCCCGACGGCACCGCGGCGCGGCCGCTGACGCCGGTCTCCAGGACCACGTCGACCTCGACCGTGGGATTGCCGCGGCTGTCGAGAATCTCGCGGGCGCGAATGTCGGATATTTGAGACACGATGCAATGTCCTCCAGATCGTGGATCAACCCGGTTCGCGATCACCCGCGCTCACGCGGGCAACAACGGTAACTCGAAGCCGAGCGCCTGTTCCAGCAACGCGGCCATGCCCAGCAGGGCTGCGTCGCCATGGGGCCGGCCGACCAGCTGCAGTCCCACCGGCATACCGTCGGCGGTAAGCCCGCACGGCAGCGAGATCGCCGGACAGCCGGTGAGCGTGATGACGAAGGTCAGGAACATCCAGTCGATATAGGTGGTCAGCGCCTCGCCGGCGATCTCGGTCGGGAAGCGCTGCTCCACCGGGAAGGGCGGCACCGCCACGGTCGGGCAGACCAGCAGATCGTGGTCGTCGAAGAAGCGCGCGACGCGGTGGAACAGCGCGTGCCGCGCCTGCATCGCGGCGATGATCTCGGCGGCGCCGAGCGCCTGGCCCTTCTCGATGTTCCAGGCGATGTCGGGGTTCAACCGATGCCGCTCGCCCGGCAGCAGGTCGCCGCGGACGTCCGCGAACAGCAGCGCCCGCAGCACCTGGAAGCAGTCGATCGCGCCGGAGAAGTCGGGCGTCGCCTCCTCCACCGCGCAGCCGGTCTCGGCGAGACGCCGCGCCGCGGCGGCGCAAATCGCGGCGACCTCCGGATCGACGCGACGCAGGCCGAGATTGGCGGAGAACCCGACCCGGCGCGGCGGCCGCGCGGCGCCGAGCGCCGCCTGGAAGCCGCCCGACGGGACCGGACGGGACACTGGGTCGTGCGGCGTCAGCGCCGCCATGGCGTCGAGCATCAGCGCCAGGTCCGGCACGTCGCGCGCCATCGGGCCCTCGACCCACAGGCTGTCGAAGGCCGGCAATCCGTCGCCGCGCGGCACCACGCCCGCGCTGGGGCGCAGCCCGACGACGCCGCAGAAGCCCGCGGGGATGCGCAGCGAGCCGCCGAGGCAGGACCCGTTGGCCAGCCAGACCTCGCGCGCCGCCAGCGCCGCGGCGGCCCCGCCGGAGGAGCCGCCGGCGGTCCGACTCAGGTTCCACGGGTTGCGCGTGATGCCCCAGACCGGATTGAAGGTATGGCTGCCGGCGAACTCCGGGACGTTGGACTTGGCCAGCGGCACCGCGCCATTGGCGCGCAGCGTCGCGACCGTGCGGTCATCCGCCGCGGCGCGATGCTCGGCGTAGATCGGCGAGCCGCAGGTGGTCAACTGGCCGGCGACGTCGTTGTAGTCCTTCACCGCGATCGGCAGCCCGGCCAGCCAACCGGGATGCTCGCGCCGCTCGCGACCGATTTGCCGCGCCTGGTCCCGGGCGGCGTCGAAGAAGCGGATCGGCAGCGCGTTCACCCGCGGTTCCACGGCCTCGATCCGCGCGATCGCCGCGTCCAGCATCTCGAGCGGCGTCACCTCGCCCCGTCGCAACAGCGCCACCGCGTCGCGTGCCGAAAGCTGCCACAGACCGTCCATGAATCCGGCCCCGCTCGGTCGCGATCAGGCGATCCCGAAGGCCGCGATGGGCGTCGCCTTGGCCAGGCGGTCGAAGGCGATCAGGTTCTCGAGCAGCGCGGGCATGCGCTTCAGCGGCACCATGTTGGGGCCGTCGCTCGGCGCGCGATCGGGATCTTGATGGGTCTCCATGAACACCGCCGCCACGCCGGCCGCTACCGCGCCGCGCGCCAGCACCGGCACGTACTGCCGCTGGCCCCCGCTCGAGGTGCCCTGCCCGCCCGGCTGCTGGACCGAATGGGTGGCGTCGAACACCACCGGACAGCCGGTCTCGGCCAGGATCGGCAGGGCGCGCAGATCGGTCACCAGCGTGTTGTAGCCGAAGCTCACGCCGCGCTCGCACAGGAGAACGTCGGGATTGCCCGCGCGCTCCATCTTGCGCACCACGTTGGCCATGTCGTGCGGCGCGAGGAACTGGCCCTTCTTGATGTTGACCGGCCGCTTGGTCTGCGCCGCGGCGACCAGCAGGTCGGTCTGGCGGCACAGGAATGCGGGAATCTGCAGCACGTCGACGGCCTCGGCGGTCGGCGCGCATTGCCCGGGTTGGTGCACGTCGGTCAACACCGGGCAGCCCCAGCGCTCGCGCACGGCGGCGAGGATGTCGAGCCCGTCCTTCATGCCGACGCCGCGCGCGCTGTCGATCGAGGTGCGGTTCGCCTTGTCGAACGAGCTCTTGTAGATCAGCCCGATGCCCAGCCGGTCGGTCAGCTCGACTAGCGCGTGGCTGGTTTCGAGCGCGTGCGCGCGGCTCTCGATCGCGCACGGACCGGCGATCAACGCGAGCGGCAGGTCGTTGCCGACCGCGAGCTGGCCAATCTTGACGTGCCGGGGTGCGGCGGCCTGCGCGGACTTGGCCATCAGACCAGCCTCGCCTGGTGCAGCGCCGCGCCGATGAACGAGGTGAACAGCGGATGCGGGGCGAACGGCTTCGATTTCAGCTCGGGATGGAACTGCACGCCGACGAACCACGGGTGATCGGGCAGCTCGACGATCTCGGGCAGCTCGCCGTCGGGCGACATGCCGGAGAACACGAAGCCGGCCTGCTCGAGCTGCGGGCGATAGGTGATGTTGACCTCGTAGCGATGCCGGTGGCGCTCGGAGATCATCGGCATGCCGTAGATGTCGCGCACGCGGGTGCCCTCGCCCAGCATGCAGGGATAGGCGCCCAGCCGCATCGATCCGCCGAGATCGGTCTCGGAGTTGCGCCGCTCGACGAAGTTGTCGCGCCGCCACTCGGTCATCAGTCCGATCACGGGATCGGCGCACGGGCCGAACTCGGTCGAGCCGGCGCGCGGGATGCCGGCGAGATGGCGCGCGCCCTCGATCACGGCCATCTGCATGCCGAAGCAGATGCCGAAATACGGAATGCGCTGCTCGCGCGCGAAGTGCACGGCGGCGACCTTGCCCTCCGAGCCGCGCTCGCCGAAGCCGCCCGGCACCAGGATGCCGTGCACGGTCTCGAGCTTGTGGATCGGGTCCTCCGACTCGAAGATCTCGGAGTCGACCCAGTTCAGTTTTACGCGCACGTGGTTGGCGATGCCGGCGTGCGACAGCGCCTCGACCAGCGACTTGTAGCTGTCGAGCATGTGGGTGTACTTGCCGACGATCGCGATCGTCACCTCGCCCTCGGGGGCGCGGATGCGTGCGACGATGTCGCGCCAGCGTTTGAGATTGGGCTCCGGCGCGTTGTCGAGATTGAAGTGCCGGCAGACCTCGCGGTCGAAGCCCTCCTCGTGATACGCGATCGGCACCTGGTAGATCGTGTCGACGTCGATCGCCGGGATCACGCGCTCGACCTGGATGTTGCAGAATAGGCCCATCTTGCGGCGGTGGTCCGCGCCGATCGGCCGGTCGCAGCGGCACAAGAGGATGTCGGGCTGGATGCCGACCGACTGCAGCTCCTTGACCGAATGCTGGGTCGGCTTGGTCTTGAGCTCGCCCGCCGACGCGATGTGCGGCACCAAGGTCAGATGCACGAACAGCGCGCGCTCGCGGCCCAGCTCGTTGCCGAGCTGGCGGATCGCCTCGAGGAACGGCAGGCCCTCGATGTCGCCGACGGTGCCGCCGATCTCGCACAGTACGAAGTCGGCGTCGCCGACGTCGTTGCGGATGAACTCCTTGATCGCATCGGTGACGTGCGGGATCACCTGGATGGTCGCGCCGAGATAGTCGCCGCGCCGTTCCTTGGCGATCACGTCCGAATAGATGCGGCCGGTCGTAACGCTGTCGGTGCGCCGCGCCGCGACTCCGGTGAAGCGCTCGTAGTGGCCGAGATCGAGATCGGTCTCGGCGCCGTCGTCGGTGACGTAGACCTCGCCGTGCTGATAGGGCGACATCGTGCCCGGGTCGACGTTCAGGTACGGGTCGAGCTTGCGCAGCCGCACCTTGAAGCCGCGCTCCTGCAAGAGCGCGCCCAGCGCCGCCGAAGCGAGACCTTTGCCGAGCGACGACACCACGCCGCCGGTGATGAAAACGAACCGGCTCATGCGCAAGGCTCCGGCGGCGTTGCGTGCCGCTTGCGGGAGGGAGGGAGGTTTGGAGGGAGGAGCGTCGGGCGCTCCCCTGCGGTGGGCGGAAGCGCGGCCCGCGTCACTTCGCGAGCGGAACGCTGGGCGCCGCCGGCGCCGCGGGTTGGCTCGGCGCCGCCGGCGCTGTCGGCGGATTATCGAGAATCGAGTGCGACACCGGCGTGTGGCTGCGCGCCGCCATCCACGCCAGGGTCAGGCTGGTCACCATGAAGAGCGCGGCCATCACGCCGGTCGTGCGCGTCAGAAGATTCGCGGTGCCGCGCGTGGTCATGAAGCCGCCGGCATTGCCGCCGCCAATGCCGAGCCCGCCGCCTTCGCTGCGCTGGATCAGGATCACGCCCACCAGGGCGATCGCCACCAGGATTTGAACGACGAGGAGAACGGCTGTCATCGGGCACTCTGGGCGCCAAGCCCCGGCACGCCGGCCCGGCTCGGCTGGCCGGTTATGTAGCCGCTTCGTCCTGCCAACGCAAGGACCGGCCCGATGGGGCAGCCGCGCTCACGCGCAGGCCGCGCAGATCGCCCAGAAATCGTCGGCGGCCAGGCTCGCGCCGCCGACCAGAAGCCCGTCGACCGCGGGAATCCGGACGATCGACGCGGCGTTGGTCGGTTTCGCCGAGCCGCCGTAGAGCAGCCGGACGTGCGCGCCAGCCGCCTTGTCGCGCGCGACCAGGCGCGCGCGCAGATGCTCGTGCACCTGGGCGATCTCGTCGGCGCTCGGCGTGGCGCCGCTGCCGATCGCCCAAACGGGTTCGTAGGCGACGACGCAGCGTGCGAGTTCGAGCGCATCGGACAGCGAGCCCGCAAGCTGGCGCGCCACCACCGCGAGCGTCTCGCCGGCTTGGCGCTGCGCCGCGGTTTCGCCGAGGCACACGATCGGGACGAGGCCAGCGGCCTGCGCCGCGCGGGCCTTGGCGGCGACCGCCTCGTCGGTCTCGTGATGCGCGGCGCGGCGCTCGGAGTGACCGACGATGACATAGCGGCAGCCGAGGTCGGCGAGCATCGGCGCGGCGACGTCGCCGGTATGCGCGCCCTTGGCCGCGTCGTGGCAATCTTGCCCGCCGAGCGCGACCGGCGCGTCGCCGAGCGCCCCGCGCAGCGTCTCGATCAGGGTGGCGGGCGGACAGATCAGCATGTCGCACGGCGGGGCGCGGTCCGCCAGGTGGCGGCGCAGCGCGGCGGCGAACTGGTGCGCGTCGGCCCGTCGCCCGTTCATCTTCCAGTTGCCGGCGATCAGCTTGCGGTCCACGCTGCCTCCCATGTCGTGTTGCCTGAGGACAACGAACGAGATTGCGATTTGCCGCGCGGGCGGTACCCTCGCGCGCCTGCCCGGGCGGCCGGACGGAGGCTTGCCCAGGGACTTGCAAGGCAGAGAATTGCACGGAATTTAGCGCATGCTGCAAGCGATTCGCGGCCAAGCCGCTTCCTGGATCGTCAAGATCCTGTTCGTCCTGTTGATCATCAGCTTCGCCGCCTGGGGCGTCGCGGACTGGCTGCGCTCGGCCACGCACCCGACCGAGGTCGCCGAGATCGGTCCGGTGCGCATCGAGCCGGACGCCTTCTCGCGGGCGGTGTCGCAGGAGATGCAGCGCTTCCGCCAGGCCCTGGGGGCGAATTTCAACCGCGACCAGGCAAAGCAGTTCGGGCTGGCGGACCGCGTGATCGAGGAGATGGTCGAGCGCACGCTGCTCGAGCTCGAGGCACGGCGGATCGGCGTCACGATCTCGGACGCGGTCGTGCGCGAGTCGATCGAGAACAACCCGGCCTTCAAGGACGAGTCCGGCAAATTCGACCGCAACAAGTTCGAGGCGATCGTCAGCCGCGCCGGCTACTCCGAGGACGGCTTCATCGCCGAGATCCGCCACGACCTCGAGCGCACCCAACTGGTGCGACCGATCCTGGCCGGCGCCGAGCCGCCCCAGGCGATGGTCGACGCCATGCTGCGCTACCGCGGCGAGCGGCGCGTCGCCGAGACTTTCCTGGTGTCGCGGGCCTCGGTCGGCGCGATCGCGGCGCCCACCGACGCGCAGCTCGAGGACTATCTCAAGGCCAACAGCGCGCGCTTCACCCGTCCCGAGTTCCGCACGCTCAGCTACTTCACGCTGTCGCCGGCGGACCGCGCCAAGCAGATCGAGGTGTCGGACGCCGACGCCAAGGCGGCCTATCAATCGCGGCTCGACGAGTTCACCACGCCCGAGCAGCGCACGGTCGAGCAGCTCCTGCTGCCGGACGAGGCGGCCGCGAACCAGGCCGCCGCCGAGATCGCCGCCGGCAAGTCGTTCGAGGCGGTCGCCAAGGAGCACGGCAAGTCGGCCGACGACATCAAGTTCGGCAGCGTCAAGCGCGACGATCTGCCCGCCGAGTTCGCCGGGCCGGTCTTCGATCTGGCGGTCGACGGCGTCACCAAGCCGATCAAGAGCGGCTTCGGCTGGCATATCTTCACGGTGACGTCGATCACGCCGCAGCACGTCGAGCCGTTCGAGGCGGTCAAGCAGCGCGTGATCGACGAGGTGAAGCTCGACAAGGCGGGCGACGAGGTGCCGCAGCTGGCCAACCAGCTCGAGGACACGCTCGCCGGCGGCGCCAATCTCGACGACGCGGCGGCCAAGGCGAGCGCCACGGTGCGCAAGACGCCGCCGCTCGACCGCCAAGGGCAAGGCGTCGACGGCAAGAAGGTGCCCGACTTGCCGACCGGCGATTCTCTGCTGTCGACCGCGTTCGGGCTCACCGAGGGCCAGACCAGCCGTCTGGTCGAGACCGGCGACGACAGCTACCTGGTGGTGCGCGTCGACCACGTGACGCCGGCCGCGCTGCCGCCGCTCGCCGAGATCCGCGCGGCGGTGAGCGATGCCTGGACCAAGGCGCAGCAGGACAGCGCCGCCAAGCAGCGCGCCGACGGTTTCGTGGCGCAGATCAAGTCGGGCGCCGACATCGCCAAGGTGGCGGCCGACGCCGGCGCGCCGGTCAAGACCTCGGCACCCGTCACGCGCGACGGCGCGGGCGCCGGCGCCGATCTGCCGGTCGGGCTGGTCGGGCAGCTGTTCGGTGGTCCGGTCGGCACGGTCGGGGTGGCTCGGACCGCCGACGGCTACGTGGTCGGACGCCTGAAGGAGATCTTGCCGGTCGATCCGGCGACCGCCGACGCCCAACGCAGCAAGCTCGAGGACCAGCTGCGCCAGGCCTTGAGCGGCGACCTGCTGCAGGAGTTCGAGGCGGGCTTGCGCGACCGCTTCTCCGTCACGATCAACCAGAAGGCCGTCGAGCAGGCGCTGTAGCGCCGCCCGTTCAGCAGGGGCCGTCGGCGCCGGGCGGTCAGCAGGCGCTGTCGCGCCGGGCGGTCAACCCGCGCCGGTGTGCGTCTCGCGCACGACGTGGCTCAGCGGCACCAGCACGAAGCCGCGCGCGCTCAGGGTCGGCAGCCACGCCGTCAGCGCGTCGAGCGTGCCGTCCTTGGGATGGCCGATCGCCACCGCCCAGCCGCGGCGCCGAGCCACCGCCTCGAGCTCGGCGAGCTGATGCCGCACCGCGGCCAGGGTCGGCGTGTCGTCGAGGAACACGTCGCGCTCGACATGGGGCACGTCGTACTCCCGCGCCAGGGCCGTGCCGACGCTTCCGGCGGTCGTGCGCGAGTCGAGCCAGAGCAATCCGCGCGCGCGCAGCTCGGCCATCACGGCGGCCATGCCGGCACTGTCGCGCGTGAACTTGCTGCCCATGTGGTTGTTGATGCCGACGTAACCGTCGAAGCGCGCGAGATCGCGGCGCAGCCGGCCGGCCACCTCGTCGGTCGTCAGGCCGACGGTGAGCGCGTTCGGGCCGGGATTGTTGGTGCTGCTGATCGGCTCCATCGGCACGTGGACCAGGAGCTCGTGGCCGTGCTGGTGCGCCAGCGCGGTCTGGCTCGGCAGGTCGTCGGCGTACGGCAGGAACGACATGGTGAGCGGCCCGGGCAGGTCGATCGCGCGCGCCGAGCGTCGGCGGTCGAGCCCCATGTCGTCGATCACCAGCGCGATCATCGGGTGGCCGAGCGTCGGCGGCACCGCCACGGCATTGACGATCCAGGGCGGCGTGCCGGCGAATGCCGGCGGTTTGGGCACGGCCAGCACGGCGACCTGGGAGTGCGACGGCGCAGCCGGGTGGCTCGGTGACGATGCCGGGCCGGGCGCCTCTTCCGCCGCTTCCGGGTTGTGCTCGGGCGGCGCTACCGTTGCGGCAGCGGGCGGTGCCGGTAGCGCGGCCGGCGCGGCGGGCGCTTGGATTGGCGCTTCGGTCGGCGCGGCCGGCTGCGGCGCCGGTGGCAGCGGCGTGACGCTCTCCGGCGTGGCGGCATGCGGCGCCGCCGCGACGTGGGCGGGCGGCGTGTGCGCGGGCGCGCTGCCGGACCGATGGACCTGCGTGCCGATGAACAGGCCGATGCCAAGCCCGCCCAGCATCAGGGCGGCAGCGGTCAGGATCAGGGTGGTGGCCTCGCGCACGCCGCGGCGCGGCGCGGTCGGCTTCGCGGTCGGCTTTTTCCTGCGCTTCGCCATGGCTCGATTTGCGGCTCGCGAATTTGGCGGCACTATATAGAGGCAGCCGTGCGGCGTGGCCAGCCGCGCCGGCGCTCCGGGGAGCTGGAAAGGCAGCGCATGCGATGAGCGGGTTCACCCATTTCGACGCCGAAGGCCGTGCCATCATGGTCGATGTCGGCGACAAGCCGGTCACCGCGCGCACCGCGACGGCGGCCGGCGCGGTGCATCTCCAGCCCGCCACCCTCGAGCAGATCCGCGCCGGCGCGATCGCCAAAGGCGACGTGCTGTCGGTCGCGCGTCTCGCCGGCATCATGGGCGCCAAGCGCACGGCCGACCTGATCCCGCTGTGCCATCCGCTCGGCCTCGATTCGGTCACGGTCGACCTGACGGCCAACCCCGAGCGCGGCACGGTCGACATCACGGCGACCTGCAAGACCACCGGCCGCACCGGCGTCGAGATGGAAGCGCTGACCGCCGTCACGGTGGCGGCGCTGACCGTCTACGACATGTGCAAGGCGGTCGATCGCGGCATGCGGATCGGTGACATCCGGCTCACCCACAAGGCGGGCGGCCGCTCCGGCACCTGGAGCCAGCCGTGATCTCGGTCGAGGAGGCACTCGACCGCATTCTCGGGGGTCTCGCCGACCGCGCGCCGGTCGCCGCCGAGGACATCCTCTTGTCGGACGGGCTCGGGCGCGTGCTCGCCGAGGACGTGCGCGCGCGCGTGACGCAGCCGCCGGCCGCGGTCTCGGCGATGGACGGCTGGGCGGTGCGCGCCGACGACGTCGCGCGCGTGCCCGCGACCTTGCGGCGCGTCGGCGCGGTGCCGGCCGGCCAGCATTTCGCCGGCACCGTCGGGCCGGGCGAGACCGTGCGGATCTTCACCGGCGCGCCGCTGCCCGCGGGCACCGACACGATCGTGATCCAGGAGGACGCCGATCAGGACGGCGATCGCGTGAGCGTGCGCGAGGGCGCGCCCAAGGGCACCTACGTGCGGCCCGCCGGGCTCGACTTCACCGCCGGCGCGATCGGCATCAAGGCCGGCCGCCGCCTGACCGCGCGCGACATCGGGCTGGCCGCGGCGATGAACCATCCGTGGCTGCGCGTGCGCCGGCGCCCGCGCGTCGCGATCCTGGCGACCGGCGACGAGATCGTGCGGCCGGGCGACCCGATCGGTCCCAACCAGATCGTCAGCTCGAACGCACTGGCACTGAGCGCGCTCGTCACCTCGGTCGGCGGCGATCCCATCATGCTCGGCATCGCGCCCGACGAGATCTCGGCGCTGCGCCGCATGGCCGCAGGCGCCGCCGGCGCCGATCTCCTGGTGACGACCGGCGGTGCGTCGGTCGGCGAGCACGATCTGGTGCGCTCGGGCTTGGCGTCCGACGGGCTCGCGCTCGACTTCTGGTCGATCGCGATGCGGCCCGGCAAGCCGCTGATGTTCGGCAAGCTGGGCGCCGTGCCCCTGCTCGGCCTGCCCGGCAACCCGGTGTCGAGCCTGGTGTGCGGCCTCGTGTTCCTGAAGCCCGCGCTCGAGACGCTGCTCGGGCTCGAGCGCGCCGAGACGCCGCGCCACACCGCGGTGCTGGCGTGCGACCTCAAGGCCAACGACCGGCGGCAGGATTATCTGCGCGCGCGCCTGGAGTCCGCCGAGGGCGAGGCGCGGCGCGTGCGCCCCTTCCCCAAGCAGGACAGCTCGATGCTGTCGCCGCTCGCGCAGGCCGATTGCCTGGTCGTGCGTCCGCCGCACGCGCCCGCCGTGTCGGCCGGCACGCCCGTCGAGATCATTCCGCTCGGCGGTGCCGGCCTGCCGATCTGATCGGCGGCCCCTCACCGACCGACGAAGCGCGGCGGACGCTTCTCGAGCGCGGCGCGGGTCGCCTCGCGGGCGCCCTCGGTGTGCAGCAGTTGGGTCGAGTAGCCCTGCTCGATCTGGTAGCCCTCGGCGACCGGCAGGTCCTCCGACTCGTTGAGCGAACGCTTGCCGAGGCGCAGGCCGAGCGGGCTCTTGGCGGCGATCAGCTCGGCGAGGTCGCGCACCGTGGGCTCGAGCCGGCGCGGCGGCACGACCTGCTC
>DATJNS010000164.1:0-9602 GCA_035507915.1 Candidatus Sulfotelmatobacter sp. | reverse complement strand
AAACAGCATGTGGTCGGTCTTGAAGTCGATCTTTTCTTCGCCGTTGACGCGGATGATCGTGTGCGCCGCGGCGGGGTCGAAGTCGGTTTCGATCCACGGCCCCATCGGCTTGAAGGTGTCGGTGTTCTTGGCGCGCCACAGGGTGCGGTCGGAGCGCTGCCAGGTGCGCTCGCTGACGTCGTTGCCGATCGTATAGCCGAGCACGCAGGACAGCGCGTCCTTCTCGCTCAGGCGCTTGGCCTGCTTGCCGATCACGACGACGAGCTCGCCTTCGTACTGCACCTTCTCGCTGGCGTCGCGCGGGATGACCACGGGCTCGCCGTGCGCGATCAGCGCGTTGTTGGCGCGGTAGCCGATGTCGGCCTGCTTGGGAATGTCGGGCTCGACGCCGCGCTTGGCGGCGACCTCGCGAATGTGCGTCGTGTAGTTCAGCCCGGCGCAGTAGAAGGTCCGCGGGATCACGGGAATCTCGATCTTGACGGCACTCAGCGCATGCGTCGTCGACGTGCGCTCGTGGCGCGAGAACGGGTCGCCGCTCACCTCGGTGATGCGCTCGCCCTCGAGGATGCCGTAGGCCGTCTTGCCCTTGGCGGTGAAGCGGATCCAGCGCATGGGTTTCCTCCTGTGCCCCTCTCGGTCGGGGGCGGCGCGGTCTCAGTCGGCCGCGTCGGGCAGCAGCACCGCCTCGGCCGCGTTGTCGGTCACGCACGCCGTCTTGAAGTACTTGATCACCGGGTCCATGCCGTAGCGCTCGCGGATGCCCTGGAGCCACGGGCCGGTGTAGAACGCCTCGGCATCGGCCTGGCTCTTCCACAGATAGACGCCGCCCGCCCAGCCGTCCTCGGCGTAGATGAACTGCTTGCGGATCAGGCCCGGGACGCTGCGGAAGCCCGGCGCGATCTGGCGGAAATGCGCGGCGCATGCGGCCTGGTCGATGCTGGGCGGCAGACGGTACTGGACGATCGCGGTGATCATGGGCGCCTCCGGCTGACCCGCCAAGAATAGGCCGGGACGGCGCCGCTCGCCACGGTCTTGCCGACTTGCATGGGGCCGCCCATGCTGGCGGCCCGGCGCCGCCGTCCCGATCCCATGGAGGCATCCCGTGGCCTATCAGGCGATCAACTTCAGACAGAAATTCGGGCTGTTCAGCGAGCAGTGGCAGCCCAAGGTGATCGCCGAGATGAACGACTACCAGTTCAAGGTCGTGAAGCTGCAGGGCGACTTCATCTGGCACGACCACCAGGACACCGACGAGACCTTCATCGTGATCGAGGGCGAGCTGCGCATCGACTTTCGCGACGGCGCGGTGCGCATCGGCGCGGGCGAGATGTTCGTCGTACCCAAAGGGGTCGAGCACAAGCCCTATGCCGAGGAAGAAGTCAAAATGTTGCTGATCGAGCCGCGCGGCGTGCCCAACACCGGGCACGCGGGCGGCGCGCGCACGGCGCCCAACGACGTGTGGATCTGAGCCGTCAATCGGCGTTGCGCATCATGCGGCCGTGCTCGGAGATCCAGCGCTTGATGTCCGCCTTGGTCGCGTCGACCCAGGCTTGATCGTGGGCCGCGCCGGGCGGCACGCGCACCTCGTGCACGACCTGCGCCGGCGCGCCGAACACCAGGATGCGGCTGCCGAGCACGAGCGCCTCGTCGATCGAGTGGGTGATCATCAGGAAGGTCATGCGCTGCTGGTGCGCCAGCGCGAGGAAATCCTGGCGCAGGCGCATCGAGGTGACCTCGTCGAGGCCGCTGAACGCCTCGTCCATCAGGAGGATGTCGGGCCCGGTCGCGAAGGCGCGCGCGATGTTGACGCGCTGGCGCATGCCGCCCGACAGCTCGTTGGGAAACGCCTGCTCGAAGCCGGCGAGCCCGACCGCGTGCAGCCAGCGTTGCGCGGTCTCGACCCGGCGCGCCGTCGCCACGCCCTGGATCTCGAGCCCCATGGCGGCGTTGTCGGTCGCGGTGCGCCACGGCAGCAGGCGGTCCTCCTGGAAGATGCGCGTCATCTTGCCGACGCGGTTGCGCCGGAACCGCTCGGCGGGCGTGCCGTCGATCAGGATCTCGCCGGCGCTGACGTCCTTGAGGCCGAGCAGGCAGTCGAAGAACACCGACTTGCCGGCGCCGGTCTCGCCGACGATCGCGAGATACTCGCCCTCGGCGACCGAGAAGCTGAGGTCGCGGATCGCCTCGGTGACGCGGCCGCCCTGCTTCTGCTGGAACAGCTTGCGGACGCCGCGCACGCGGATCTTCTCGGGCGCCGTGCCGGACGCCGGGCTCATGTTTTCCCGCCTTCCTCGACGCGCCAGCGCAGCACCCGGCGCTCGAGAGCCTCGATCAGCGCCTGGAGCACCAGGAGCATCACGATCATCCAGAGCGTCCAGGCGAGCACGACCGGCATGTCGAACATGTTCTTGGCGAGATCGAGCTCCTTGCCGATGCCGCTCGAGGCGCCCACCAGCTCGGCGACGATCACGGTGCGCACGCCGACGCCGACGTTGATCTTGGTCGCGGTGAAGGCCTGCGCCGTGACGTACGGCCACACCAGGATGCGGATCATGTGCCAGGCGCCCGCGCCGAACGTCTTGACCATGTCGATCAGCTTCTGGTCGATCGCGCGCACGCCGTCATAGACCGTGAAGATCGTGATCGGCGTGGCGAGCACCAGCATCACGAAGCCGATGCGCACCTCGGTCGCGGTGAACCAGATGATCACGATGATGACCCAGTTGAGCGCCGGCACGCCCATGATGAACTTGACGACCGGCCGCACGTAGGCGTCGAGGCCGGGCCACAGCCCCATCGCGACCCCGATCGGCACGCCGATCACCAGCGAGGCGAGCACCGCGCCGATCAGCCGCGACCAGGTGATCAGGCCCTGCAGCAGCAGGTCCCAGGTCGTGAAGATGTTGACGAGCGCCTTGAGGATGAGCCGGAGGTCGGGGAACAGGTAGGGCGGCGTGAACTGCGCGACGATCTCCCAGACGACCGCGAGCGCGCCGAACGAGACGATGGCGTGGACGGGCAGCGCTGCCGCGATGCGCCGTGCGGACGGCCCGGCGGCGGCCTTGCTCAGGCCTTCAAGCCCGGCCACGGATAATAGAGCTCGTCGCCTGGGATGGCGGTCAGGAAGCCGGCGTCCTTGAAGCCCTCGAACGTCTTGGCGAGGTTCGCCTTCTCGCGGATCGCCGGGATGACGCGGTACTCGGCGAAGGCGTGGTCGCGGCTGAACTTGAGCGCTTCGACCGGGATCTTGGTGAAGGCGCTGATCACGCGGTCGGCGCGCTCGGGCTCGCGGTAGTAGAAGTCGACGGCGGCCTGGAACATCTCGAGGAAGCGCTGGTTGCGCGCCGGATCCTCGGCGATCCACGCCTCGCGCCCGTAGGCGCCGAGGAACCACACCGGCGCGTCGCTCGCCATGCCGAGCGCCTTGCGCACCGTGCCGTTCATGTCGCCGACCAGGTGGTAGCCCGAGGTCAGCATGTTGGACAGCGCCGGATCCCACAGCACGCCGGCGTCGACCCGGCCGGCGAGCAGCTGCGTCTCGACCGCCGGCGGCGACGCGTTCACTACGTCGATGTTGCGCCGCGGGTCGAGCCCAAACTGCTTGAGGAACAAGGTCACGAGGCCCCACTGGCCGGAGCTGGTGGTCGCCGCGATCGTCTTGCCCTTGAGATCCTCGGGCGCGCGGATCGCCGGATCCTTGGACACGACCGCGTGGTTCGAGGTCACGAGCGTGAACAGGATCTGCACCGGCATGCCGCGCACGCGGAAATTTGCGGCGTTGTAGAGTCCCGACATCATCGATTGGTTCTTGCCGGCGGCGAAGTCGGCATAGAGCGCGCCGGTGTCGGTGTAGAGCCTCGGCTTGTAGTCGAGCGCGAACTTGCGCTCGAGGTCCTGGTCCTTGATCAGCGGGATCACGTACGAGACGCTCGACGGCGGCGCGAGCGTTCCGGCGTTGTCGATCACGGCAGGGGCGGGCGCCGCCCGCGCGCGCGATCCGATCAGGGCCGAAGTCCCGACGGCGCCCAGCAGCGTGCGACGCGTGATCATGCCGGCAGCGTGGGGGTGGGGCGACGGGGCGTCAAGCGCCACGCGGTCGCGCGGGTCTCCGGTCGCCGGTGCTTCTCGGATGCGTCACCGGCGGCTATCGTGACGGGAACAACGGGGCTTCCGATCATCCATGCCTGAGCCGAGACACTACACGGTCCTGGGCGCCGGCACCGTCGGCGTGTGCTGCGCCCTCTATCTGCAGCGCGACGGCCATCGCGTGACCCTGATCGACCGGATCTCGCCGGGCAACGGCTGCTCCTACGGCAACGGCGGCATCATCCAGATCGGCGCCTGCGTGCCGATCGCCACGCCCGGCATCGTGCGCCAGGTGCCCAAGATGCTGCTCGATCCCGAGGGGCCGCTGATCATCCGCTGGCGCCATCTCGCGCGCCTGGCGCCCTATCTGTTGCGCTTCCTCCTGGCCGCGCGGCCGGCGCGCGTCGAGGCGATCGCCAAGACCCTGGCGTCGGTGCTCGGCGGCGCGATCGACGCCTACCGTCCGCTGATCGCCGCGGCGGGCGCGCAGGGCCTGATCCGCGACACCGGCGAGATGTACGTCTATCACACCGACAAGGCGTTCGAGGCCGCGCGACCGGCGCACGACCTCAGGCGGCGCAACGGCGTCAACATCGTCGACGTGCCGCTCGAGGAGCTGCGCCAGATCGAGCCGGCGCTCGCCTCGACCTTCAAGCACGCCGTGTGGTTCCCCGACTGCATCCGCACCACCAGCCCACACCTGCTGACCCACGCGTTGGCCCAGAAGTTCGTGCAGGACGGCGGCGAGCTGGTGCAGGAGACCGTGCGCGACATCACGATGACGGATCGCGGCGAGATGACCTTGCACACCTTCGGCGGGCCGCGGCCGGTCGACCGGCTCGTGCTGGCGGCCGGCGCCTACTCCAAGCACTGGGCCGCCAAGCTCGGCAGCTTCGTGCCGCTCGACACCGAGCGCGGCTACCACCTGATGCTGCCCGACCCCCGCGTCGAGCTGAACCGACCCGTGATCGTCGGCGATCACCGGGTCGGCATCGCCTCGATGGTCGGCGGCCTGCGCATTGCCGGCACCGCTGAGCTCGCCAAGCTCGACGCGCCGCCCAACTTCCGGCGCGCCCATCGCCTGCTCGCGATCGTCAAGCGCGCGCTGCCCGATCTCAACATCGGCGACCCCAAGCCGTGGATGGGCCATCGCCCGTCGACGCCGGACAGCCTGCCGGTGATCTGCCAGGCGCCGCGCACGCCACGCGCTTTCTTCGCGTTCGGCCACGGCCATCTCGGCCTGACCATGGGCGCGGTCACCGGCCGGCTGATCGCCGATCTGGCCGCCAACCGCAAGCCGCCGATCGACATGGCGCCGCTCCACATCGACCGCTTCAAGGCCTGGCGGCCGTAGCGCGCAGCCGAGGCGCGGCAGCCGAAGGCGCGAGCGCCTAACGACAGCGCGGCAGCCGAAGGCGCGAGCGCCTATTCAAAGCGCGGCCGCCGAAGGCGCGAGCGCCTACTTCAAATAATCGTGCAGGACCCGGCCGTAGGGCAGGGTCAGGTCGGCGATGAAGTGGCGGCCGAGCAGGACCTTGCGGATCGGCAGGTCGGCGACCGGCGCGTTGGCGTGCGGGATCAGCTCGAGCCGCGCGGGCCCGTGCCACGAGCCCGTGACCTTGACGTCCGTCATCGTGAAGGTGACGAGCTGGGCGATCGCGGGCTTGCCGTCGGCGCCCGGCATCACCTTGAGGGTGACGAGCGGCGGCGTCAGCACGAGCACGGTCTTCTGCAGCTCGTCGGCCTGGCTTTCGTGCTTGTACGTCATGCTGCCGTTGGCGACCGGCAGGCCCGAATACAGCATGGTCCCGGTGAGCGTGTCGCTCGCGACCTTGAGCGAGGGCTGGGCGTATTTCTGCGGGAAGCCCCAGACCTCGCGGCCGGACGCGATCGGCGCGTCATTGTCGAGATACATCTGGGCGATGAAGTTGTAGCGCGTGCCGCCGAGCGTCGCGGGGATGACGAGCGCGGCCGCCGTGTAGGCGCCGAAGCCCGACGCGTCGGGCGTGCGCATCCATTCGAACGCCACCAGGTTGTCGCCGGCGGGCTCGAGCGGCTCGGGCAGCGCCTCGCGGATCGCCGCGGCGTCGGTCTCGTAGAGCACGACGAAATACTCGCGGCCGACGAAGTGGAACGGCCCGAACGGGTAGCTGGGGCCCGCCGCGGGTATCGACGGCAGGCCGAGGATCTCGGCGCGGTTCATGACCAAACGCTCTCGCAGATTGCGTGCCAACCGACCATCGCGGAAACCGCCCAGGAAATCCAGCCCGGCCGTGTTACAAATCGCCGCCGAGCACGGCTCAGCGCTGGGGCTCGACCACGACCGTGCCGACCTTGCCGCCGCGCTCGACGGTGCGATGCGCGGCCGCGGTCTCGGCGAGCGGGAAGCGCGCCGCCACCGAAAGCAGGCGCTCGCCGGTCGCGGTCCAGCGCGCGATGTCGGATTGCGCGCGCCGGCGCGCCTCGTGCGGCACGGTGGCGAGCGACATGGCGTGGATCGACAGGTTGCGCTGCATCAGCTCGCGCACCGGCACGCGCGGCGTGCGGTCGCCGTTGGAGGCATAGACCGCGACGCTGCCGTTGCTCTTGAGCACGGCGAGCGTCGTCGCCAGGTTGCCGCCGAAATCGACGTCGACCACGTGATCGACGCCGGCGCCGCCGGTGATCTCGCGCACGCGCGTCGCGACGTCCTCGCGCTTGTAATCGATCGCGTGCGCCGCGCCGCCGGCGCGGGCGCGCGCGGCCTTTTCGGCGCTGCTCACGGTCGCGACCACGGTGGCGCCCGCCCAGGCGGCGAGCTGCACCGCGTAATGCCCGACCGCGCCGGCGCCGCCGGTGACCAGCACCGTGCGGCCCTGCACCGGACCGGCGACGAACACGCAACGATGCGCCGTCATGCCGGGCACCCCCAAGGTCGCGCCCTCGGCGAACGACACGTGCGCCGGCAATTCGGTCACCAGGTCGACGTCGAGCGCGATGTACTCGGCGGCGGTGCCGCACCAGCGGCCGTTGCGCTGGCCGTTGTAGAGCCACACGCGCTTCCCGAGCCACGTCTGGGGGACGCGCGGGCCGACCTGGTCGATCACGCCGGCGCCGTCGCTGTTGGTGACGACGCGCGGGTACTCCATCGCGGGCTCGGGGCCGCGTCGCCGGTAGGTGTCGGACGGGTTGACGCCGGACGCCTCGAGGCGCACCCGCACCTCGCCGGGACCGGCGTTCGGCGTCGGCAGCTCGCCCAAGGTCAGGACGTCGCCGGCGGCGCCTTGCCGCTCGTACCAGACCGCGCGCATCGTCGCCTCCCTGGTGGTTCGGGTCGATCATCGGCGAAGCGGGGGCCGCGGGAAAGGAAAGCATCCTGACCCTTTCCCGGACCCGTCCGACCGGCTATTGATGGCCGGCAAAGTGTCATTTTCCGGGGGGAAGGCGCGAGCCATGGGCGTCGAGAAAGCCGTCAACATCGAAGACCTGCACCAGATGGCGAAGCGCCGCCTGCCCAAGATCGCCTTCGACTTCATCGAGGGCGGGCTCGAGGACGAGCACGGCCTGGCGCGCAACACCGACGCCTTCAAGAAGCACCAGCTCCTGCCGCGCTACCTGGTCGACGTCTCCAAGCGCGACCAGTCGACGACCCTGTTCGGGCGCACCTACTCGCATCCGTTCGGCATCGCGCCGACCGGCGGCGCCGGACTGTTCCGGCGCGGCGCCGATCTGATGCTGGCCCAGGCCGCCGCCGACGCGAACATCCCCTACATCATGTCGGGCGCCAGCAACGACACGATCGAGGCGGCGGCGCGGGTGGCGCCCAAGCATGCCTGGTACCAGCTCTACGCCGCGCGCGATCCCAAGATCTCCGACGATCTGGTGCGCCGCGTCGCCGATGCCGGCATGGAGGGCTTGGTGCTGACGGTCGACGTTCCGGTCGGCTCGAAACGCGAGCGCAACATCCGCAACGGCTTCTCCAACATCCGCGGCGCCTCGTGGCTGGGCGCAGCGATGAGCTTGAAGCTGCCGATCCTCGCCGAGGCGCTGAAGCACCCCGGCTGGGTGCTCGAGTATGTGCGCAACGGCGGCACGCCGACGGTCGGCAACTGGGTGCCCTACGCGCCGGCGGGCTCGAACTCGACCGAGGTCGTCGAGTTCCAGCGCTCGCAGGTGCCGGCGCACGCCCAGACCTGGCGCGACCTCGAGCGCTACCGCAAGCTGTTTCCGCGCAACCTGATGGTCAAAGGCATCATGAACCCGGCCGACGCGGTGCGCTGCGCCGAGCTCGGCTGCGAGGGCATCATGGTGTCGAACCACGGCGGCCGGCAGCTCGACCAGGCGCCAGCGGCGCTCGACGTGCTGCCCGCGGTCAAGGCGGCGGTCGGCAACCGCCTGGCCGTGATGTTCGACAGCGGCGTGCGGCGCGGCGCCGACATCCTGATCGCGTTCTGCCTGGGCGCCGAGTTCGTGTTCTTCGGCCGGCCGACGCTCTACGGTGCCGTCGCCGGCGGGCTGCCGGGCGTCAAGAAGGCGGTCGACATCTTCCGCAACGAGATTGATCTCGTGATGGGCCAGATCGGCTGCCAGGACATCAAGCAGCTCGGCCCCGACTTCCTCTGGCAGCCCGACTGGCCGCGCAACGCCTGAGGCGGCGCCGAGTCAGTCCGCCGCACGCTTCCACCGTCATGGCCGGCCTTGTGCCGGCCATGATGGGCAACGATGCGTGTGCGACCGGCTCAGTTCGGGCGGTCGGTTTCCTTGATCGAGACGCGCCAGTGCAGGCGCTCCTCGTCGGGCGGGTAGTCGGCGGCCGCGCGGTGGTACGAGCAGCGGTTGTCCCAGATCACGATGTCGCCCTTCTGCCACTGGTGGCGCCACTGCGCGCCGGGCTGGATCATGCGCTCGGCCAGTTCCTCGATCAGCGCGTCGCTCTCGGCGGCCTCGAGACCCTCGATGCGCAGGATCTTGCCGGGGTCGAAATAGAGCGCCTTGCGCCCGGTCTCCGAGTGGGTGCGCACCACCGGATGGAACACCGGCTGCCAGTCGCGGTCCTCCTCGTTGAGCAGCGCCGTGGCGTGGCGGCGCCCGCCGTAGGTGAAGGCGCCGAGGCGCCCCTCGAGCCGCTGCTTCAGGCGCTCGGGCAGCGCCGCGTAGGCCGCGTACATGCTGGCGAACAACGTGTCGCCGCCCCGGCTCGGGATCGCCAGCGCGTAAAGCTGGGTCGCCTTGAAGGGCTCGGCGTCGTAGGCGCCGTCGGTGTGCCAGTTCTCGGCGCCGCGGCGGTAGATCACCTCGTCGAGCGTGCCGTCGGACCGGTGCTTGTTGAAGCCCAGCATGGTGATCTCGGGGATCTCGGGATGGCGCGTGCTCTTCGACGGGTGCGGATGGACGAAGCCGAAGCGCCGGCTGTAGGCGAGGAACTGCTCGATCGCGAGCGACTGGCCGCGCACGCAGATCACGTTGCGCTCGAGCCAGGTCTGGTAGATCACGTCGAACTCGGCGTCGCTCATCCGCGTGACGTCGACGCCGGTGAT
>DATJNS010000163.1:0-3123 GCA_035507915.1 Candidatus Sulfotelmatobacter sp. | reverse complement strand
TGCCACAAGGCATTCCGGAACGAGGACTAGAGCATGCCGCGCCGGCGCATCGGACGCGTCGCGCTCGCCTTGGCCGCGCTGCTGGTCGCGGCGCGCGCGGCGCGTGCCGACGACGACCTGGTCGCGCGCGGCGAATATCTGACGCGCGCCGGCGGCTGCTTCTCGTGCCACACCGACGCGGCGCACGGCGGCGCCGCGCTCGCCGGCGGGCGCGCGCTCGCGACGCCGTTCGGCACCTTCTACAGCCCCAACATCACGCCGGACCGCGAGACCGGCATCGGCGCGTGGAGCGAGACCGACTTCGCGCGCGCGCTGCGTCAGGGCGTGCGGCCCGACGGCGCCAACTATTTCCCGGTGTTCCCCTATCCGAGCTTCACCAAGATCACCAACGACGACGCGCGCGCGATCTACGCCTACCTGATGGCGCGACCGCCGGTGCGCCGACCCGACACGCCGCACGCCGTCGCGTTCCCGTTCTCCTGGCGCTTCCTGCAGGTCGGCTGGAAGCTGCTGTTCTTCACGCCGGGCGCGTTCACGCCCGATCGCGCGCACGACGCGACCTACAATCGCGGCGCCTATCTCGTCGGCGCGCTCGGCCACTGCGCCGAGTGCCACACGCCGCGCAACATGCTGGGCGCGCTCGAGCGCTCGCGCGGCCTGAGCGGCACGCCGCACGGGCCCGACGACCAGCTCGTGCCCAACATCACGCCCGACCGCGCGACCGGCATCGGCGACTGGACGCGCGAGGACGTCGCTACCCTGCTCGAGACCGGACGCACGCCCGAGGACGCGCGGGTCAAGGGCGCGATGCGCGAGGCGGTCGACGACGGGCTCAAATACCTGACCGACGCCGACCGCGACGCCATCGCGGGCTACCTGCTGGCGCAGCCGCCGGTCGCCAACGCAGTGCGGCCGGCGAAATGACGACACGCGATACCCCCCTCCCCGCCCTCCCCCTCAAGGGGGGGTGTGCATTTGTTTAGGGGGCGGGGTGGGGGGTGGCGGCGTCAACCCTGCCACAACGGCGCGAGCTCGGTCGCGACGACCTGCTCGTACGACGCGTCAGCCGTCAGGATGCCGAGGCCGCGCGCGAAATCCTTCATGCCGGCGACGAACGGCGGCGTGACCGAGGCGTCGTAGAACGGCGCGTCGCGCCGCACCAGCTCGGCGATCAGCGCGGCTTCCCCGGGTGGAAAGCGCTTGCGCCCGACCTCGGTGGCGCGCGCGGGATCGGCGCGCAGCAGCGCATGGACGCGCGTGATGGCGCGCACGGCGGCGGCGGCCATGTCGGGCGCGCCGGCGACGCGCGCCGCGGTCGCCGCGAGCACCGCCTCGGTGTAATTGAACATGCCGGCGGGCCGGCCGGCGCGCCGCGCATCGAGCACGACGGCGCCGATGCCGCGCCGCACCGCGAGCTCGGCGCCCATGCCGTTGGCCCAGAAGCCGTCGATCGTGCCGGCCTCGAGCGCCTGCGCCGCCATCACGCCGAAGTTCGGCACGCCGGCGATCGCGCCCGGCACCGGCGCGATGCGGACCTGGTCGCGCGCGAGATCGAGGCCGGCCTCGGCCAAGAGGCCGCGCAGCCCCATCTCGACCCACGGCGCGGCGCCGATCGCGCGGCCCTTGACGACCGACAGGTCGCCCGGCGCGCGCGCGATGTCGCGGCGCATCACCAGGAACCAGTACATGCCCTGGGACTGCGCGCACAGCAGCTTGGCGCCATGCCACGCCGGAAATGCCGCAAGCAGCGAGTGCGCCGAGCCCGCGAAGAAGTCGATCGCACCGTCGCGCAGCGCCGTCGCGCATTTGTCGACCGGGAAGATCAGCTCGAGCGCGACGTCGAGCCCCTCGTCCCGGAAGCAGCCGAGGTCGATCGCGGCGACCGCCGGAAAGTAGGACGGCGAGATCAGGTCCGGGATGGCGAGCTTCATGGCGATCTCCCGCGCTCGAGGCGTCTCAATCGATGGTGGCGGCCTTGCGCACCGCGTCGATCAGCGAGCTGCGCAGGAGGAAGCCGCGATGGCGCTGAGGATCGTCGGCGATCGCGGCGAGCTCGTCGAGCTTGGCGCGCCGCGCCGCCGGATCCTTCTCCTCGAGCCGCTGCTTGTTGGCGACCGTCTGCTGCTGGACGAACTCGATGTTGAGCGGCCGGCGGCGCCGCTCGTAACGGTCGAGCAGGCGCGCGTCGGCGCCGTCGAGCGCGACCGCGCGCAGGGTGTCGACCAGGTCGATCGCGTCGTGCACGCCGAAGTTCAGCCCGAGGCCACCGATCGGGTTGTTGACGTGCGCGGCGTCGCCGGCGAGGAACACGCGGCCGTGGCGGAAGCGCGCGGCGACGCGCTGGTGCACCTTGTAGAGGTTGCGATGAACGAGCGCGTAGCGCCGGCCGAGCGGCAGCGCGCGCTGCAGCCGCGCCTCGGCGCCGTCGTCGGACAGCGCGGCGGCGTCGGTCTCCTCGGGCCGGGTCGGGAACACGGCGCGCCAGCGGCCCCTTCCGTCGTCGCCCGCGACCTTGAAGAGATTGGTCCACTCGTCGGGGTCGGCCAGGTAGTTGCGCAGGCAGCAGCCCATGAGCTGCGCGAAGTCGTCGAGCACGGTCAGCACGATGAAGCGCTCCGGCCAGGTGTAGCCGTCGAACGCGATGTCGAGCCGCTTGCGGACGATCGAGCGCCCGCCGTCGGCGCCGATCGCCCAGTCGGCCACCAGCCGTTCGCCGTCACCGATGGTGACGGTCACGCCATCGCCGTCCTGCGCGACATCGGTGACCGGCGCGGCGAAGCGCACGGTGGCATCGGGGAACGCGGCGAGCGCATCGAGGCCCATGCGCGCGAGCTTGTGCTGCTCGGTCTGCACGACGAACGGGAAGCGCGTGTCGTCCGCCAGCCGCGCATGGTCGAACTCGGCGACCAGCCGGCGCGCCGGGCGATCCCAGAACTGGAAAGTGCGCGCGACCAGGCCCTCGGCGACGTAGCGGTCGAGCAGGCCGAGCCGGTCGATCAGCTCCAGGGTCGAGGGGTGGGTGGTCGAGGCGCGCGGGCTGGTGTCGAGCGCGCCCTCGGCCTCGCACACGGTGACGCGGAAGCCGGCCTGCGCCGCCGCCAGCGCCGCGATCACGCCGACCGG
>DATJNS010000162.1:0-4464 GCA_035507915.1 Candidatus Sulfotelmatobacter sp. | reverse complement strand
CTCACCGGGCATCCCGTCGGCGGCGTGTGCCCGTTCGGTCTCGCGACGCCCTTGCCGATCTATTGCGATGTCCTGCTCAGAAGCTTCGACATCGTTGTGCCGGCGGCCGGTTCGACCCACAGCGCCATGCGCATCAATCCGCTGCGCATGGCGGCGCTGGTCGGGGCGGAATGGGTCGATGTCTGCGAGGCTTCGCCGACCCCCTAACCCAACTTCCGCAGTTTGACCTGTGGTGAAAATTTTTTTGCCGGGTTGGCGCCCTCGGCCAGCTGATCTGTGGCAGGGATGCTTGGGTTCGTGGCTGGAGAGAGGGCAGCTGGCGGGCAAACCGGCGTGTAGTGCCAACCTACCCGGTTGGCCGTGCGTGGAGTCGCGTGCGATTCTGCGTTGCGGGATCGGGCGCGCATGTACCTTCGGCACACGACGAGCATCAAGGACGGCAAGAGGCACACCTACTGGCGCCTGGTGCGCTCGGTGCGTCGCGGTCGCAAGGTGGTGCAAGAGACGGTTGCGCATCTTGGCGAACTGGACGGTGCCGGTCGGGCGCGGGCGCGGCGGCTGGCGCTGCGCATCACCGGCCGGCGCGAGCAGTACGAGCTGTTCGAAGCGGCGCCTGGCGGCGAAACGGTAGCGGTTCGGCTGGAGGCGCTTCGCCTGGAGCGGGCGCGCCGGTTCGGCGATGTGTGGCTGGGCTGGCGGCTGTGGTGCGCGCTGGAGCTCGATCGGTTCTGCGCGGGGCAGATGGCCGAGGGGCGCGAGCGCGTGGGGTGGTCGACGATGGCGGCGATCCTGGTGATTGCCCGGCTGTGCGAGCCGTCGAGCGAGCTGCACATCGCCGAGGACTGGTACCGGCGGACGGCCTTGTCGGATCTGCTGGGGGTGCCGGCCGAGCGGGTGAACGACGACCGGCTCTATCGCGCGCTCGACCGGCTGCTGCCGCACAAGACAGCGCTCGAGGGGCATCTGAGGCGGCGCCTGGGCGAGCTGTTCGGGCTCGATTACGAGTTGCTGCTCTACGACGTGACGAGCACGTACTTCGAAGGCGAGGCGGCGGCCAATGCGCTGGCGCAGCGCGGCCACAGCCGCGACCACCGGCCCGATTGCAAGCAGGTGTGCATCGGGCTGGTGGTGACGCGCGAGGGCATTCCGCTGGGCTATGAAGTGTTCGCCGGCAACCGCACGGACGTGACCACGGTCGAAGAGATCGTCGGTGCGATGGAGCGCCGCTACGGCCAGGCCCGGCGGGTCTGGGTGATGGACCGCGGCATGACCAGCGCCGAGACGGTGGCGTGGCTGCAGGGCACGCAGCGGCAGTATCTGATCGGCGCCAACAAGAGCGAGTTGAAGCGGCTGGCGCCACAGCTCGCCGACGCGCGCGATTGGCGCCAGGTGCGCGACGGCGTCGAGGCCAAGCTGTGCGCCGGCCCGGACGGGGCGGAGACCTTCCTGTTGGTGCGTTCGGCCGACCGGCGGCAGAAGGAACGCGCGATGCACGCCCGCTTCGCCGAGCGCATCGAGACCGCGCTCGCCCGCCTCGCAGCACGGCTCGCGCGGGCGCAACAGCCGGTCGATCGCAGCGCCACCGAGCGGCAGATCGGACGACTCCTCGGACGCAACTCACGCGCCGCCGGCCGCTATGCGATCCGGCTCGTCGAGGCCCCGAGCTTGCCGGGTCGGCTCAGGCTCGAATGGACCGTGCGCAGCGAATGGGACGAGTGGTCGCGTCACAGCGAAGGCTGCTACGTGCTGCGCACCAATGTCAGCGAATGGACGCCCGAGGCGCTGTGGCGGACCTACATCCAGCTCACCGAGGCCGAGGCGGCGTTCCGCATCCACAAGAGCGAGCTGTCCATCCGGCCGATCTGGCACAAGCGTCAGGACCGCGTGCTGGCTCATATCCTCGTGTGCTTTCTCGGCTACGTCCTGTGGAAGACGCTCGAGCAGTGGCAGAGCCGCGCCGGCCTCGGCAACAGCCCGCGCACCATCCTCCAGGAGCTCGGTGCCATCCAGAGCACCGACGTGGTCTTGCCGACCGCCGAGACGCCGCCGCGCGAATTGCGCCTGCGCTGCGTCGTGCGTCCCGACCGCGCCCAAGCCGCGTTGCTCGATCGCCTCGGCCTGCGCTTGCCCGAGCGGCTGCGCCTCAAACCCCGCCTGCTTTCCCCGATGTGATGTAGCGCCAATGTAGTGCCGAAACTTGGGGCTAAGTAGTTGATAAACCTCGATTCACTATGCGCAACTGCGGAAGTTGGGCTAACGTCGACTGCCTTACCAACCCTGGGTTGAGAAACCGCGTGTGGTGCGGTTTGCCATTTCGACAGAGCGGCCGTCTGCTTTAGCCGTACCAAGCCACAACCTGGTATTGGCGCGATCTATGGATCGTGCGCTGCGAACAGGCAGCGTCATCATACTGTCAGAATCAGGCGGTAGGAGTTGTTTTGGACGGGGTGGAAAGCCGTTGCGAGTCCGCGTGGCGGTCCACGTAGACCCACGAATGGGCAGTTCTCCGTCGAGAACGTGGGGAGTTCGTACGATGCTCAACGTCGCCGCACCAAAAGCGCAGCCGGCCGCTAAGACAGTGCAGGAATATATCGACGAATTGCCCGTGTGGTCCGACGGCACCGCGCTGAAATCCACGCCCATGACGGGCATGCAGTGGCGCATCTGGGCGCTCGCGGCCTTCGGCAAGTTCTTCGAGGGCTTCGTCGTCTTCATGGGCGGCGTGACGATGCCGCTGATCACTCGTGAATTCCACCTTGCCGCCGCCGAAAAGGGCTTGGTCACCTCGGCGAGCCTCGCCGGAATCCTGGTTGGCACCATCCTGCTCGGCGGGCTCTCGGACTATTTTGGCCGCAAGCGCATGTTCATCGCCGAGATGATTATCTTCTGCCTCTTCCTCGCCCTGCTGATCATGGTGGAGAACTTCTGGTCGCTGGTGATCTGCCTCTTCGGCGTCGGCATGGCACTCGGCTGCGACTACCCGACCGCGCACATGATTATCTCCGAGAACATCCCCAGCGCCGCTCGCGGCCGTCTTGTGCTCGGCGCCTTCGCCTTCCAGGCGGTGGGCGCGATGTGCGGCATCGCGATCGGCGCCCTCGTGCTCGTCCTCTACCCGAGCCTCGATGCCTGGCGATGGATGTACGCGACCGCCCTGGTGCCGGCTGTGCTGATCACCGTCGGCCGCTTCTTCATCCCCGAAAGCGCGAACTGGCTGATCGTGCGCGGCGCGCATGAACAGGCGGAAAAAGCCGTGACCCGCCTGCTCCACCGCAAGCCTCTCTATCCGCAGGCGGTGGAGCTCGTCCGCCATGTCGCCGACGAGGCGAGCGCGTCGAAACAGACCTTCCTGGCGCTGTTCGACACGCGCAACCGCCGCGCCACGATCTTCTCTTCGGCGCCCTGGTTCCTCCAGGACCTAGGGACTTACGGCATCGGCGTCTTCACCCCCACGCTAATCGCTGCGGCCCTCGGCAGTGGTCCCGACAAGATCCGCAGCCCCGCCGATTTGATCGCGAGCGGCATTCATTCGGCGGAGGCCGCAGCGCTGACAACGTCACTGCTGGTCGTCGGCATCGTCTTTGCGATCGCGCTCGCCGACACGTTCGGGCGCATCCGACTGCAAGTCTTCGGCTTTCTCGGCTGCGCGGTTGGGCTCGCCATCGCCACGATGTCGATCGACGCGAGCGGCGCGCTCAAGCTTTACCTGATCATGGGCGGCGTCATGCTGTTCAACTTCATGACCAATCTTGGTCCCAACGCGCAAACCTACTTGCTCGCGGGCGAAGTGTTCCCGACCGAGGTGCGCGGCATGGGCGCCGGCTTTGCGGCGATGATCGGCAAGGTCGGCGCTGTCGCTACCACGTTCGGGTTCCCGATCCTGCTTGCGTCTATCGGGACCCGCACGCTGCTTTACACCCTCGCGGCCACCTCGGTATTGGGCGCGATCGTAACCTGGCTGTACCGGATTGAGACGACCGGCGTGAATCTCGATCGGATCGGGCGCTGAAGACGTTACAGGAGACGCGTTCATGACGAATAAACTTCGCCACGCGCTCGCTGGCGCCGCCATTGCCTTCGCAGTCGCGGTCCCGCCCGCACACGCGGCTGGTACCACACTCAACGAAAGCGGCTCGACGCTGCTCTTCCCGCTCTTCCAGTCCTGGATCGCAGGCTACAAGAGCGTCGCGCCTGACATAGCTGTAACAGCGACCGGGACTGGCTCCACGGCTGGTATAGAGGCGGCAATCGCGGGGTCGGTCCGCATTGGCGCCTCCGACGCGTATCTCTCCGATGAGATGGCGGCGCACAACCCGGAGATCCTCAATATTCCGCTCGCCATCTCCGCGCAGACGATCAACTACAACCTGCCGGGTCTGAACGGGACGAACATCAAGATCAATGGCCCGACACTCGCCGCAATCTATTCCGGCGCTATCACCGAGTGGGACGATCCCGCGATCA
>DATJNS010000161.1:0-11890 GCA_035507915.1 Candidatus Sulfotelmatobacter sp. | reverse complement strand
GTGTCGTTGCCCGTGCCGCCCAGCAGCGACTCGACGTTGGCGACGTTGATGCTGTTGGCGCCGTTCGCCAAGGTCAGCGTATCGGCGCCACTGCCCAGGTCGATCGTGCCGCCCGTCAGCACCGTGGTGAGCACGACCGTGTCCGCCCCGGTGCCGCCGAGGATCGACTCCGTGTTGGCAACCGTGACGCTATTGACCCCGTTCGCCAGGGTCAGGGTATCGCTGCCCGAGCCGAGATCGATGGTCGACCCAACGATCGCCGCCGTCAGCACGATCGTGTCGTTGCCCGTGCCGCCGAGCAGCGATTCGACGTTGGCGACGTTGATGCTGTTGGCGCCGTTGGCCAGGGTCAGCGTGTCGCTGCCCGAGCCCAGGTCGATCGTGCCGCCGGTCAGCACCGTCGTCAGCACCACCGTGTCGGCGCCCGTGCCGCCCAGGATCGACTCGACGTTCGCCACCGTCACGCTGTTGGCACCGCCGCTCGCCAGAGTCAGCGTGTCGCTGCCCGAACCCAGGTCGATCGTCGATCCGACGATCGACGTCGTCAGCACCACCGTGTCGTTGCTGCTGCCGCCGAGGATCGACTCGACGTTCGCCACCTGGACGCTGTTGGCGCCCGCCGACGACAGGGTCAGGGTATCGCTGCCCGACCCAAGATCGATGGTGCCTCCGACCAGCGCCGCCGTCAGCACCACCGTGTCGGCGCCCGTGCCGCCGAGGATCGACTCGACGTTCGCCACCTGGACGCTGTTCGCGCCTGCCGACGACAGGGTCAGGGTATCGCTGCCCGACCCAAGATCGATGGTGCCTCCGACTAGCGCCGTCGTCAGCACCACCGTGTCGGCGCCCGTGCCGCCCAGGATCGACTCGACGTTCGCCACCGTCACGCTGTTGGCGCCGCCGCTCGCCAAGGTCAGCGTGTCGCTGCCCGACCCCAGGTCGATGGTCGATCCAACGATCGGCGTCGTCAGCACGATCGTGTCGTTGCCCGTGCCGCCCAGCAGCGACTCGACGTTCGCCACGTTGACGCTGTTGGCGCCGCCGCTCGCCAAGGTCAGCGTGTCGCTGCCCGATCCCAGATCGATCGTCCCGCCGACCAGCGTCGTCGTCAGCACCACCGTGTCGGCGCCCGTCCCACCCAGGATCGACTCGACGTTCGCCACCGTCACACTGTTGGCGCCCGCCGACGACAAGGTCAGCGTGTCACTGCCCGAACCCAGGTCGATCGTCCCGCCGACCAACGCCGTCGTCAGCACCACCGTGTCGGCGCCCGTCCCGCCGAGGATCGACTCGACGTTCGCAACCGTCACGCTGTTGGCACCGCCGCTCGCCAGCGTCAGCGTGTCGGCGCCCGACCCCAGGTCGATCGTCGCGCCCACGATCGCCGCCGTCAGCACGACGGTGTCGTTGCCCGTGCCACCCAAGATCGACTCGACGTGCGCCACCTGGACGCTGTTGGCGCCGCCGCTCGCCAGGGTCAGGGTGTCGCTGCCGCCGGCCAAGTCGATGGTCCCGCCCACGAGGGGGGCGGTCAGCACCACCGTGTCGTTGCCCGCCCCGCCGAGGATCGACTCGACATGCGCCACCTGGACGCTGTTGGCGCCCGCAGACGACAAGGTCAGCGTATCGGTGCCCGCGCCCAGGTCGATGGTCCCGCCCACGAGAGCCGTCGTCAGCACCACCGTGTCGTTGCCCGTGCCGCCCAGGATCGACTCGACGTTCGCCACGTTGGCGCTGTTCGCGCCGTTGGCCAGCGTCAGAGTGTCGGTGCCGCCGCCGAGGTCGATCGTCCCGCCGGTGATCGTGTAGCCGGAGAGCACGATCGTGTCGTTGCCGCTGGCCGCCGATCCGTTGATGGTCTGGAAGCTGTTCGAGGCCCCGTCCACCGTCAGTTGGTAGGGATGCGTCCCGATCAGTTGCAACGTCTCGATGTTCGAGAGCGCGGCAAGCGCCAGGTTGTCGACGTTGGTCGCGCCGATGTCGTTGAGCCTCAGCGTGTCGCTGCCGGCACCGAGATCGATCGACGTGGCGGCGGTGACCTGGCTGACCGTGGCGATGACCAGGTCATTGCCACTGCCGCTGCGTATCGTGTCCGCGGTCGCGGCGCCCGCGATGCTGACCGTATCGCCGCCGTTGCCGGCCGTGATCGAGTCGGCGCCCGCGCCCGCCACGATCGAGTTGGCGCCGTTGCCCGCCGCAATCGTGTCGTTGAAGGTGCTGGTCCCGGTCAGCGTGTCGTTGCCGGCGTTGCCGTCGATGGTGACGCGGAACGGCGCCGACGTTGCGTCGATGGTGAGCGGCGTCGCGGCGGCCAGGCTCGCCAGGCCTTCTCCGCTCACGGTGTCGTTGCTGGCGGTGACGAGAACCGTGTTGGCGGGGTCGGTGATATGGGCGTTCAGCGTCAGGACGTCGCCCGGCGTCGTGCTGGTGAAACGGATCTCGTTGGTGTTGGCGCCGCTGGTGATCGTGTCGCCCGTATAGTTGGCGCCGCTGGCGAACAGGAACACTTCCTTGCTCGCGGCCGCGGCGGCGGCGGCGTTCAAGTTGTCGGCGCCCGCGCCGCCCTCGAGGAAATTGCTGCCCGCCCCCGTGACGATGGTGTCGCCGTGGCTGGAGGCGATCAGCGTGTCGTTGCCGGCGTTGCCGTCGATCGTGAGGTGGAACGGCGCCGCGCTGGCGTCGATCGCCAACGCGGTGACGGACGCCAGGCTCGCCGACCCTTCACCGCTCACCGTGTCGTTGCTGACCGTGACGAGCGCCGTATTGGTGGGATCGGTGATATTCGCGCTCAGGTGCAGCGTGTCGCCCGCGGTACCGCTCGTGAAGCGGATCTCGTTGGTGTTGGCGCCGCTGACGATCGTGTCGCCGGTATAGGCCGCGCCGCTGGCGAACAGGAACACTTCCTTGCTGGCCGCCGCGGCCGCGCTCGCGTCCAAGCTGTCGGCGCCCAGACCGCCCTGCAGGAAGTTGCTGCCCGTCCCCGTGAAGATCGTGTCGCCATGGTTCGAGGCGATGAGCGTGTCGTCGCCGTCGTTGCCCTTGATGACCAAATGAAACGGCGCCGCGCTCGCGTTGATCGCGAGATCGGTCGTCCCCGTCCGATCGCCCTGGTCGAAGCCGGGTATGTTGTAATTGCCCGGGACGTAGGCGGCGTCGTTCGCGATCTCGACGTACATCAAATTTTCGGACGACGTCATGTTCGCGTTCAGCACCAACGTATCGTTGGGCGTCGTGCTCTCGAACCGGATCTCGCTGTGACCCAGTTGGCCGTTCGTCAGCAGCGCCGGTTGACCGCCCTCGATCGTCGTGCCCGGCGTGAGACCCGCACCATGGGCGAACCCATAGACGTCGTTGTCGCCTCCACCGGCAAACAGATTTGACACGCCGCCGACCCCAACGAACGTGTCGGCCCCGCTGCCACCCAGCAACGTGTCGTTGCCGGCCGAATCGATGAGGATCTTGCCGACCGTCGTGAGGCTCGCGTTGACCACCGCGTTGCCAGTGACGCCGCCGCCCACGGCGAGCGCACCGGGGATCAGCGAGAGTCCCGCGTCAGGGTCGAGATTGATCGTGTAGTTGCCGGTGAACTGCGACAGATCGATCGTCATGTCGTGGGCATGATCGATCGTGATCGTGCCCGAGCCCTCGATCACCAAACGTGTGCCGTCGAGCGCCGCCTGGATGCCGATGGCGTCAAGGGTCAGGTTAGTGCCCGGCAGGAGCACGAACGTGATGGTCTCGATGTTCTTGAGGCTCAGCGCGCCGGGCGGGATCGGCCCGTTCTGTCCGAACGGCGGCGCGCCCGGCCCGTCGATGTTGACGAAGCCCGCGAACCGCGCGGTCAGCTCGTTGTGGCCGAGCGTCCCGCCGTCGGCGATGTCGCCCCACTGCAGCGAGTTGACGATCGTGGTGGCGTCGAAATGGTTGTTGCCGTCCTGGTGGGTGAAATTGTCGAAGCCGAGCGTGAAGATGTTCAGCGTGAAGACGTGCGGCGGCGGCGCCTCGATCAGGGCGAGGAGGCTCTGCAGCTCGAGCGGCGTGTAGCCGAGCTTGGCCGCCAACGCGCCGAACGAGAGGCTGAACTCGCCCCCGAGCGTGACGACAATGATGTGCGGCCCGCCGCCGGCCCCCGTGTCACCGCCCTGGGGGCCGACGTTCGGTCCGCGGCCCCCGCCCTGCCCAAGGCCGATCTGCGGGACGATGCCGCCCGGGGCTCCGGCGGGCAACGGCGGCAGATCGCCGACCACCTGGCTGAAGGCGCCGAGCTGGAGCAAGTTCGCGATGAAGGGCGTGGATGGCGCGACGAAGAAGCTCGTGATGCTGACGCTCTGATTGAGCTGCGTCAGGTACTGCGTGCCGCCCGCGTTGGTGATCTGGACCGCGCCGATATGGCCGCTCGGATCGGCCAGCAGCGTGATGGTGCTGCCGGCGGTGTCTCCAGAGATGTTGCCGCCGACCGAGGTGCCGCGGATGCCGATCGTGCCGACCGGCGTGCGCACCGTCATGGCTTCGCTCTGCGACGCCGCGATGTCGCCGCTGACGAACACGAAGGCGCCCTTCAGCACCGACACGCCGAGGTTGCCGCTCTTCGAGGCCGGGTTGTAGACCAACTCGTCGAGGCGCATGCGGCCGTCTTCGCCGAGCGCGAAGGTCGTCTTGTCGGCGAACACGAGGCCGACCGAGCCGCCCTTCTCGCTCTCGAGCAGGTCGCGCATGAAGACCGGGTCGCCCTTCGCCAGCACCGCCTTGGTGCCGTCGACATGGGTCGCCGTGACCGTGCCTTTGATGACGTCGACTTCGCCGATCGGCGCGCCCTTGGCGGCGCCCGCCGCCTGCGCGAGCTGGTGGTCGACGAACGATGCGTCGGCGATCTGGACGTGCGATGGGTTGCCCGCGAGCGTCGCGGCGAAATCGCCCGACAGCAGCGCGCCGTCGGGCGTTCTCAGGCTCGGCAGCGCGTCATGGGCGAAGAAATCCGGCACCAGGGTGCGCGCGCCGTGGCCATCGACCAGCACGAGGTCCGAGCCTTCGCGCTGGTAGGCGGCATCGACCAGGGTTTGCTGGCTCGCGGGCAGCAGGACATGGCCGGCAGCGCCGTCGCCCGGATGGACGCCGGTTGCAGGAATGTGCCCGTCGCCTCCGCCGCCGTCCGCGTTCGAACCGGCAAGGGGTGACGACGCCCCGGACGCAGTTTTCACGTCAGGCTCCCGCCAGTTTCAGCCACGACCCAACCCTCGGATAATACCAAGCTTATTTAATCGATCCAAAAGCTAAATTCGCAGGGATTTTAGCGATTCTGCTTGAGTCGCGGCATGGGTTGTTTTGAATTCCCAAGACTTGGTCCGGACATATGCGCGGAACATTCAAAGTAATTCGCAGTTAATATCCGCTTAAGTGCAGGATGGCCTCATATCCTAACCAAAATTGCCTAGATCAAGACTATGGGCCGCACGCGATATCGCCCGCGGATTCTATGTCATCGCCGAGGCGGGTTCCTGTGAGATACGTCACATGGCCGTCATGGTCGCCGGCCGGGCGTCATGCTACACACCGCCTGCCCTGCTGATAGGCCGCGGAGCTGCCCGATGGTCGACTGGTTCGGCGTGGTCCGACCGATCCTGCACCGCCTCGATCCCGAGCGCGCCCACGGGGTGAGCCTATGCGCGCTCGCCGCCGGCCTCGTTCCCGCGCAGCCGGCGGACCGGGATCCGGCGCTTCGGACGCAACTGTTCGGACACCCGGTTCCCAATCCGATCGGGCTGGCCGGCGGGTTCGACAAGAACGCCCGCGTGTTCCATCGCATGTTCGACCAGGGGTTCGGCTTCGTCGAAGTCGGCGGCGTCACACCGCGGCCGCAACCGGGCAACCCGAGGCCGCGGCTGTTTCGATTGGCCGAGGATGCCGCGGTGATCAACCGGATGGGCTTCAACAACGACGGCGCGGCGACGATTGCGGCGCGTCTCGTCGCGCGGCCGCAGCCCGGCCGCCTGCTCGGCGTCAATCTGGCGAGCAACAGCGACAGCACGGATCCGGCCGCCGATTTCGTCCAGCTGGTCGAGCGTTTCGCCCGGCTCGTCGACTTCCTCGTGATCGACGTGTCATGCCCCAACACGCGCAACGGCCGCGTGTTCCAGGATCCGGTCGCCCTCGAGGATCTGCTGGCCCGGCTGCGCGCCGTGCACGCCGCCCAAGGCGTCCAATCGGCGCTGGTCGCCAAGCTCGCGCCCGACCTCGGCGCCGCCGAGCTCGAAGCGATCGTGGGCGTGATCGCGCAGGCCCGGCTCGCCGGCCTGATCATCGGCAACACGACGGTGGCGCGCCCCGCCAGCCTGCGATCGCGCGACCGCAACGAGGCCGGCGGCCTCAGCGGCCGGCCGCTGTTCGACCTCTCGACCGATCTGTTGCGCACGGTCTACCGCCTGACCGCGGGTCGCTTGACCCTGATCGGGACCGGCGGCATCTCGAGCGGCGCCGAGGCCTACGCCAAGATCCGCGCCGGCGCGTCGGCCGTGCAGCTCTACAGCGCGCTGGTCTATCGCGGTCCCGCGCTGGTCACCGAGATCAAGCGCGATCTCGCGCACCGGCTGCGCGCCGATGGCTTCAGCGCCGTCGCCGAGGCGGTCGGCGCCGACCATCGCGACATCACGCGCGCGCCGAGCGCTGCGGCGTGACCTGGCGCAACGCCGCCGTGATCTGACCGACCACGCCCGGCCAGTCGCCGAGCGCGCGCTGCCGAAACAGCCGCATCGAGCCATACCACGGCGTGTCGGTCCCCTCGAGCCCCCACCGCCAGTCGCAGACGCGCGACAGCATCAGCCATACGGGCCGTCCCATGGCGCCGGCGAGATGCGCGATCGCGGTGTCGGACGTGATCAGGAGATCGAGGCGTTCGAGGATCGCCGCCGTGTCCTCGAAATCACCGATCCGCGGCGCCAGATCGTCGAGCCAATCCGGCACGCCGGGTTCGCTCGGAACCTGCAGCCCGTAGAAGCGCACGCCGGCGACCGCGCGCAGGGGTTCGAGCAGCGGCGCGACAAGCGACCGGCGGGCGTTGCGCGCAAACCCCGGATTGCCGTGCCACGCCAGACCGACGGCAAGCTTGTCGCGGCCGATGACGGCCGACCAGCGCGCGGCGCGCGCCGGATCCGCCGTGAGGTAGGCCGGCGATCGGAGATCGTCCGCCGCGCGGCAGCCGAGGATCGCCGGCAGGCTGCCGATCGGGATCCAGCTGTCGAACGCCGGCAGCTCGGCGATCGAGCTGCCCGGCGCGCGCGGCTGCAGCACGTCGAAGTGCCGCGCGAACAGGCCGATCAGGGCCGGCCGGACCACGACCATCACCGCGCCGGCGAGCGCGGCCGCGCGTGGAATGAAGCGCGCGAACATGATCTGGTCGCCCAGCCCCTGCTCGCCGCACACGATCACGCGCTGGCGCGACCGCCCGTCCCAACGCGGATGGCTCGCGAAACCGCTGATGAGCCCGCCGGCCTCGTCCAGCAGCGGCACGCGGGCCTCGTAGATGCGAAATCCCTCGGCGAGGAAGCCGAGCTTCAGTCGATTCATCGCATAATTCTTGAGACGCGCCGCGTTGGTCGGGTCGAGCGCGACGGCATGCTGGAACGCCGCCGCCGCCTCGGCGATCCGGTCGAGCTCGTCGAGCGCGTCGGCGTGGCTCGACCACAGATCCGCGTCGTTCGGTGCTTGCGCGAGCGCCTGGCGCGTCAGGCGTTCGGCTTGACCGAAATCGCCGGCGTCGAGCGCCTGCTGCGCCGCCGCTTTCAAGGATTCGATGGAAGGCATCGGCCGATCGATCGCTGCGCTCGCCGGTTGTCTAGCGCGCGGCTGCACGCGCAGCAACTCGGTTGACCGGACTTCGCGGGCGGGTCCAACATCGCCGACGTTCGCATTCTTCGAAGGTCAGCACGGGTAGGGAGATGGTCCAGGCGCGCGAGCCCGATCGGGCGCCACCCGACACGCCGACCCTCGCGCGAGCCCTGACCGCGCCGCGCGGCGTCGCGCTGATCGGCGCCTCGGCGGATCCCAGTCGCACCAGCGGTCGCGCCCAGCGCTATCTCAAGCGCCACGGCTTCGGCGGCGCGGTGTATCCGATCAATCCCAACAGTCCCGAGGTGCAAGGCGAACGCGCGTTTCCCGACCTCGCCTCGGTGCCCGGACCGATCGACCACGCCTACATCCTGCTCAACACGCCCCACGTGCCCGCGGCGATCGAGGCGTGCGCCGCTGCGGGCGTCAAGGTCGCGACCATCTTGGCCGGCGGCTTCGCCGATGCCGGCGCCGAGGGTTTGGCGCAGCAGCGCCGCATCCTCGAGACCGCGCGGCGGGCCGGGCTGCGGCTGATCGGGCCGAACAGCATGGGCGTGGTCGACTGCCGCGCGCGCCTCGCCCTCACCGTCAACGCCGCGCTCGAGCTCGAACACCTGTTGCCCGGCCGTCTGACGGTCCTGTCGCACAGCGGCAGCCTCATCGGCACGTTGCTGTCGCGCGGTCAGGCGCGCGGCATCGGCTTCGCCCGACTGATCTCGGTCGGGAACGAGGCCGACCTCGCGATCGGCGAGCTCGGACAGATGTTCGTCGATGATCCCGACACCGACGCCTTCCTGCTGTTCCTCGAGACGATCCGCGGCCGCGCCGACCTTGCCGCGTTCGCCCGCCGGGCGCACGCGATCGGCAAACCGATCATCGCCTACGCGCTCGGCCGCTCGGAAGCCGGCCAGCAGCTCGCCACCTCGCACACCGGCGCGCTCGCCGGCTCGCGCGCGGCAATGTCAGCCTTCCTCGGCGAGCACGGCATCATCGAGGTCGACCTCCTCGAGACGCTGTTCGAGATGCCGCCGCTCGCGATCGGCCGGAAGCCGGCGGCGCGCCCACGCCGCGACGCGACGGCCGCATCGCCGGCGGTCTCGGTGGTCACCACGACCGGCGGCGGCGGCGCCATGGTGGTCGACCGGCTCGAGACGCTGGGCGTCACGGTCGCCGCGCCCAATCCCGCGGTGATCGCGCGGCTCAAGGAGCACAAGATCGCGGTGAGCGCGAGCCCGCTGATCGATCTCACCCTGGCGGGCACCCGCCCCGACATGGTCGACGCCACGCTCGCCACGCTGATCGATCACGCCGAAACGCAGGCGGTCGTCATGGTCGTCGGCTCGTCCGCGCAATTTCACCCGCAGCTCGCGGTCAAGCCGCTGGTCCGCTTCGCGCGCGGCGCCAAGCCGGTCGCCGTGTTCCTGGTGCCGCAGGCCGATGCCTCGATGGCGCTGCTCGCCGAAGCCGGCATCGCCGCGTTCCGCACGCCGGAAGCATGCGCCGACGGCCTGCGCGCGCTCTTGTCGTGGCGGACGCCGCGCATGGCCGCCCCGCCGCCGCCTGCGAGGCTCGACGCCGCCGCGGCGATGCTGCGCGGGGCACCAGGCGACAGCCTCGACGAGCGCGCCGCGACGGCGCTGTTCGGCGCGCTCGGCATCCCCTGCGCGCCGTCCACCGTGGTCGCGCCCGAGGCGCTCGACAGCCACCCGCTCGACCTCGCCTTCCCGGTCGCGGTCAAGATCCTGTCGCCCGATCTGCCCCACAAGACCGAGGTCGGCGGCGTCGCGCTGGGCGTGTCCGACGTGCCCCACGTGCGCGCCGTCGGCCGCGCGATGCTCGGGCGCATCGCCGAGACGCATCCCCGGGCGCGCTTGAACGGTCTGCTCGTCCAGACGATGGAACGCGGTCTGGCCGAAGCGCTGGTCGGCTACCGCGTCGACCCCGGCGTGGGGCCGATCGTGACGTTGGCGGCCGGCGGCACGCTCGCCGAGATCTACCGCGACAGCGCGGTCCGCTTGGCGCCGACCGACCTCGCGACGGCGCGCGACATGATCGACGAGGTCAAGGGGCTGGCGCCGATTCGCGGCTATCGCGGCCTGCCGGTGGGCGATCTCGACGCATTGGCCGGCGCGATCGTCGCGCTTTCGCAGCTTGCCCATCTGGCCGAGCGGCCGCTCGCCGAGGCCGAAATCAACCCGCTGCTCGTCAAGGCGCGCGGCGCCGGCGTCGTGGCGGTGGACGGGCTGGCGCGCTTTGAGGGAACATGACGCTGCCGACCCGCTTTACTCTCGAAGAAGAAACGGTCGGTGCCAATGGGTCGAGGGGCCTCATGAACGAATCGGGAGCACGGGAGGAGATCTCCGCCGCACGACCGCGCAATGCGGTCGGGGTATTCTTTTCGTCATGGCTGCGCGCGCCGCTAAAGGTTGCGTCGATCGTGCCGAGCAGCCGCTATCTGGGCGACGCGATCGCGCAGCAGATCGACCCCGCGCGCCCCGGCTGGGTGGTCGAGCTCGGCGCCGGCACCGGTCCGGTGACCGAGCGGCTGTTGGCGCGCGGCATCCCGCCCAAGCGCCTGTTCGTGCTCGAACGGGACCCGGCGCTCGTGCGCTTCCTGCGCGAGCGCTACCCCGAGCCGGTGCTGGTCGAAGGCGACGCCTTCCGGCTGCCCGAGCTCCTGGCGCGCTACGGCGTCGAACGGGTCCATGCGGTGGTCTGCGGCATCCCCCTGCTCAGCATGGCGCGCGCCGACGCCGCGCGCATCGTGCAGCAATGTCTCGCCGTGCTGGAGCCCCAAGGCCAGCTGTTCCAGTACACCTACAGCCTGTTCTCGCCGCTGCCCTATCGCGAGTTCGATCTCGCCGTGCGCCGCGTCAAGCGAATCATGATGAACATCCCGCCCGCGGCCGTATGGACGTACGGCTTCGCCGACCGGGCGGCGCGCGCCGCCTGACCTCGGGTCAGAAGTTCGCCGCGCCAGCCTGGAACAGCTTGCCCTTCTCGAACAGGCAGCGGAAGCCGACCGCATCGCCGCGGGCATCGGGCGCCGCCTTGTAGGTCGCCGCGATCTCGACCGTCGTCAAATCGCCGAAAACCTTGTAGGTCGCGCGCGGATTGTCGACGGCGCCGACGCTGTAACCCTGCTTGAGCAGCTGCTGGCACTCCTCGACCATGTCGGTGCTGCTGCGCGGCGGCGCGGGCGGCGCGGGCGGCGTGCTGTTGCACGCCGCGACCACCAAGCAGAGACCGATCATCAATACGGAAAGCCTCACGTCGCGTTCCCAGGTTGCCCCTAGCGCCTCAAGCTTAGGGTGACTCGGGTTCGGTCGGCCACCCGTATGATTGACAGGTCGCGGGCCGGACGCGCAGCTTGACCGGGCGATGACCGACTCTCGATTGCCGGACGCGATCGCCGCCGTGCTCGCGGCGGGTGCCGTGATCCCGGCGCACCCGCTGGCGCTGACGGCCGCGCGACGGCTCGACCCAGTCCGCCAACGCGCGCTCAGCCGCTACTATGTCGATGCCGGCGCCGGCGGATTGGCGGTCGGAGTCCACACGACCCAGTTCGCCATCCGCGACGCCGGGCTCTTCCGTCCAGTGCTCGCGCTGGCCGCCGAGACCGCACGGAGTTGGACCGAGCGTCCGGTGGCGCTGATCGCCGGCCTCGTCGGACGCACGGAGCAGGCGCTGCGTGAGGCCGACCTCGCGCTCGGGCTCGGCTATCATGCCGGCCTGCTGAGCCTGGCGGCGCTCAAGGGCGCCAGCGAGGACGAGCTGATCGCGCATTGCGGCGCGGTTGCGCGCGTGATCCCGCTGTTCGGCTTCTATCTGCAGCCCGCGGTCGGCGGCATCGCGCTGTCGGCGGCGTTCTGGCGCCGCTTCTGCGAGCTCGAGGGGGTGGTCGCGATCAAGATCGCGCCGTTCAACCGTTACCGCACGCTCGACGTCGTCCGTGGCTTGGTCGCCGCGCGCGCCGAGCGCCGCGTCACGCTCTATACCGGCAACGACGATCACATCGTCGCGGACCTGCTGACGCCTTATCGCGTGCGCCGCGACGGCGAAGACGTCA
>DATJNS010000160.1:0-4027 GCA_035507915.1 Candidatus Sulfotelmatobacter sp. | reverse complement strand
CGGGCATCGTCGGCGAGGCGCTCGGGCTCGCGCCGACGGTCGAGATACGTCTGCGCGAGCGCTGGTTCGGCGATCTGGTCGGCACCTCGTCCGCCAATCTCGATTGGCGGCTCGATCCGCCCAACGGCGACAAGTTGACGGACTTCATCGTCCGGACCCGCGCCGGTTTCGCCGCCGCGCTCGATACCGACGCGAGCACCCTGATCGTGGCGCACGGCGGCAATCTCTACGTGCTCGCCGCCGCGCTCGGGGTCACGCTCGAGGTCGAGCACATGCACAACGCAAACCCGCTGGCGTTCCATCGGGACGGCGGCGCATGGCGCATCCAGCCCCTCATCGCGCATCCGCTCGACGGGCTGCTCGCCCCCTCGTGAGCCGAGCTTGCGCGTTTACTATGCCGACGCGGGACTGATCGGCAATTCGGGACACCACGCCGATCAGTGCTGGGCGATCGTCGACGAGCTCGGCGCGCGAGGCATCCCGGTCAGCGTGCTCGGGTTTGCCCAGCTCGAGCCGACGGTGCGGGGGAGCCTCCAGGCGCAATCGTTCTTCCGCTGGTATCGCTACGCGCAGAGCGACGGCGATCCCGAGCGCGGCTGGTTCAATGCGTTCGAGCGGGGTGCACGGACGACGCGCGAGGATCTGGCGACGCTCGGTGAAATCGGCGCCGACGACGTCGTCTTCCTGGCGTCGGCGAGCGCCACGCAGCTGATGGGCGCGGCCCTGTGGCTGGCCGATCTCGCGCCGGCCGGGGCGCCGCAGATCGTCATGCATTTCGGCATGGATCCCGGCGTCGACGCGCAGCCGGCGCCGGGCGGCGGCGTAAGGCTGCTGCCGCGCGACCCGCGCATCGAGGCGACTGCGGCGCTGTGCCGGCGGGTCGCACCGGAGCTTCGCAAGCTGGGCGGCCGACGGTTGCGTGTCGGCTACGCCTGCGCGAACGGCGCCGCGGCGTATCGGCTGCTGCTCGATCACCCCGTCGAGGTCGTGCCGCTATGGGAAAGCGCGATCACGGGCTGCCGCAACCGCGTCGGCAAACGACCGATCGTCATCGGCGTGCTGGGTCATCAGCGCAATCCCGACAAGGGCTACCACCTGGTGCCCGAGATCGTCGCCGCGCTCCTGCGGTCGGATGCCGACCTGCGCATCGTCGCGCACAACGGCGGCCCAACCGACATGCCGCAGGCGCAGGAGGCCATGCGTGAGCTCGCGGCGCGCGATCTGCGCATCACGCTGGTCGAGCATGCGGTCGATCGCGCGGGCTGGATCGCGTTGCTCGACAGCGTCGATCTGGTGCTCTGCCCCTACTCGCCGCGGCGCTATCAACTGCTGCCGTCGGGCATCCATTCCCAGGCGATCGCCAACGCAATCCCGTCGGTGGTCCCGGTCGGAACGGCCTTGGCGCAGCTGTCCGACGAGTTCGGCGGGCCGGGGACGACATTCATGCGCAACGACGCACCGTCGGTGCTCGATGCGCTGCGACGCGTGCTCGATCGCTACGACCACTATGCCGCGATCGCGGCGGCGGCGGCGGCGGAATGGCCCAGCCGTTTCGGTCCGGGCAAGCTGGTCGACAGCATCCTGGGAACCGCCGGCGCCCGAACCTCCTAGGCTAGAGCGGCGGTCCGCCGAGGATGCGGTCCCAGGCGGCGCGCTCATCGGGCGCGAGGCCGCGCCACCACGCGAAGCAGCGTTCGGTCTCGTCGATCGTCTTGGCGCCGGCGGGGACCGGCTCGCCGGCTGCGGCGTAGTGCGCCGCGTAGCGGGTCCGGAAGGCGACCAGCGCGCGCGGCTCGTGGGCGCGCGGCAGTTGGCGCGCGATCACGGCGCGGAAGAACACGGTGTCGCAGGCGGCCGACATCTGCTTGGGCATCAGCGCCCACACCGGCACCACCGCGAAGGCGCGACGCACCAGGAACATGCAGCTGGTGTCGACCAGGGTGCGGGCGTTGCTCTCGGTGCTGTCGACCAGCAGCAGCGAGCCGTCGGGGCGGCGGATGGTGCGGCCCGCCGAGCAGAACGCCGCGCCGGTGACCGCGTGCAGCTTGACCATGGTCTCGATGAAGTCCGGCTCGTACCAGTTGTCGGCATCGAGGTAGGCGATCGCGTCGAAGCCCTGGCCGATCGCCGACAGGGAGCCGATCGCGCGCGGCGTGTTGCCGTTGTCGGCGTGCGCGCGCGGCAGCACGATGTGCTGCGCAGCCGCCGGCATCAGGTCGGGCTGCGGAAAGCCGTCGGCGACCAGGAAGTGGCAGCAGGGATAGCTCTGCGCCGCCACGCTGGCGATGCACTGCGCGAGCCAGTCGGTCCGCTCGCGGTGATAGGGCGTGACGACCGCGACCGTGAGCGGCTGGCCTTTCAGCGTCAGGCCCGAAACGTCGACGATGCGCAGCTTGTCACTGCCGGGACTGCCGGGTCGCTCGCTCATGACGGCTCGATCCGGATCGGCGCGGGCGGCTCGCCGGCATCGTGGCGCGCCATCATGGCCGCGTAGGCGCGCTCGAGGTCGCGCGTGAAGCGCGCGCAGTCGTAGAGCGGTTTGACCGCCCGATGGTGCGCCGAGCGCGCCCGCAGCGCGGCCAGGCGCGCCGGCTCGCGTGCCAGCGCCAATGCCAGGCTCTCGTACGCCGAGAGCGTCGGCGTGATCAGCTCGGTCAGATCGAGTGCGGTCAGCAGGCTGGCGCCGACGCGCCCCGGAAAGGTCGGACCGCGGCAGGTGACCAGCGGCACGCCGGACCACAAGGCGTCGCTCGCCGTGGTGTGGCCGCCGTAGGGCAAGGTGTCGAGGCAGAGATCGGCCAGCGGCTGGCGCGCCAGGTGACGCGGGAAGGGCACGCTGGGCGCGAACACCAGGCGCGCCGGATCGATGCCCGCGGCGCCAGCGGCGCGACGCAGCCGGTCGCCGCCGCCCGCCGCCCCCTCGAGCAGCCACAGCACGCTGCCGTCGACGGCCGCCAGCAGACGCATCCACACCGCGAAGAACGTCGGCGTCAGCTTGTAGGGGCTGTTGAAGCAGCAGAACACGAAACCGTCGGCCGGCAGGCCGACGTCGGCGCGCGTCGGCCGGTCCGGCGCCACCGGCCGTTTGCTGTCGTTGACCTGGTAGCTGTGCGGCAGGTGGACCAGGCGCTCGTCGAACCACGGCTGATCCTCCGGCGGCGCGACCACCGGGTCGACCAGGATGTAGTCCATGAAGGCGGCGCCCATGGTGCCGGGATAGCCCAGATAGTTGACCTGCAGCGTCGCCGGCCGATGCGCCAGGATGCGCGGACGCGCGCCCGCCGTGCAGCCGTTGAGGTCGACCAGGATGTCGATCCGATCGGCCGCGATGCGCCGGGCGGCGGCCTCGTGCGACAGCGCGGCGAGATCGACGAATCCGTCGCAGGCCTCGATCACGCGCCGGCGGCTCGGGCCGCCGTCGTCGGGGCCGGTCGAGTAGGCGTGGATCGCGAAGTGGTCGCGGTCGTGCCGCTCGAGCAGCTCGACGATCAGGTAGCTGGTCGGGTGCTCGTGGTAGTCGCTCGACAGGTAACCGATCCGAATCGGGGCGTCGCCGCGGCCGCCGGAGCGCAGGCCCGCGGGCGCGATCGGCCGCGCCCCGGCGACCGCCTGGGCCATCCAGGTGCGCGCCGCGGTCTGTTGCTGGGCCGCCGTGCAGGGCAGGCTCAGCAAGGTGAAGGGAACGGCGACCCGGCCGCGCTCGACCGCGGCGACCAGCTCCGCCTGCAGCGCGTCGAGGCCATCCCAGTCGCACAGTCCCTGCAGCGCATGGACCAGCTGGCTCAACACCTCGGCATCCTCGGGAGCGCGTGCGCGCGCTTGCCGCAGGGCCATCGCAGCGGCGTCGAGATCGTTGGCCTGTTGCAACGCCCCGGCCAGACTGAGATGCGCGCCGGGAAGGTCGGGCGCCAACGCCAACGCCTGGCGGAAACACGCCAGCGCCTCGTCGATCCGGCCGAGCGCGACCAGCGCGTTGCCGAGATTGCCGTGAGCGCCGGCGTGGCGCGGGTTGATCGCCAGCGCGCGC
>DATJNS010000159.1:0-37919 GCA_035507915.1 Candidatus Sulfotelmatobacter sp. | reverse complement strand
AGTCGATCCTCGGCGGCACGGGCGCCGACACGGTGGTGCTGACGACGGCGCTGGTCGGAGGCACCATCGATCTTGGGTCGGGCAGCGATACCCTGACCCTGTCGTCGGCGGGCGCGAACAGCGTCCAGGTGGCGAACGTCGAGTCGATCCTGGGCGGCAGCAGCAACGACACGGTGGTGCTGACGACGCCGATCGTCGGATCGACGATCGACCTGGGCTCGGGTAGCGACACGCTGACCCTGGCGAGCGGCGGTGCCAACAGCGTGACGGTTGCGAACGTCGAGTCGATCCTGGGCGGCACGGGCGCCGACACGGTGGTGCTGACGACGGCGCTGGTCGGCGGGACGGTCGACCTCGGGTCCGGCAGCGACACGCTGACCCTGGCGAGCGGCGGCGCGAACAGCGTCAACGTGGCGAACGTCGAGTCGATCCTGGGCGGCACGGGCGCCGACACGGTGGTGCTGACGGCGGCATTGGTCGGCGGGACGATCGATCTGGGCTCCGGCAGCGACACCCTGACCCTGTCGTCGGCGGGCGCCAACAGCATTCAAGTGGCGAACGTCGAGTCGATCCTCGGCGGTACCGGCAACGACACGATCGTGCTGACGGCGGCGATCGTGGGCGCGACGATCGATCTGGGCTCCGGCGCTGACACGCTGACGCTCGCCAACGGCGTGAACAGCGTGACGGTGGCGAACGTCGAGTCGATCCTCGGCGGCACGGGCGCGGACACGGTGGTGCTGACGACGCTGGCGACCGGGTCGACGATCGACCTGGGCTCGGGCAGCGATACGCTGACCTTGGCGAGCGGCGGCGCGAACAGCGTCAACGTGGCGAACGTCGAGTCGCTGCTGGGCGGCACGGGTGCCGACACGATCGTGCTGTTGGCGGCGTTGCTCGGCGGCACGATCGATTTGGGCTCCGGCGCCGACACGTTGACCCTGGCGAATGGGACCAACAGCATTCAGGTGGCGAACGTCGAGTCGATCCTCGGCGGCACGGGCGCCGACACGGTGGTGCTGACGACGACGCTGGTCGGCGGGACGATCGATCTGGGCTCGGGCAGCGACACGCTGACCCTGGCGAGCGGCGGCGCCAACAGCATCAACGTGGCCAACGTCGAGTCGCTGCTGGGCGGCACGGGCGCCGACACGATCGTGCTGACGGCGGCGCTGGTCGGTGGAACCATCGATCTGGGGTCGGGCACGGACACCCTGACCCTCGCCAGCGGCACCAACAGCATCAACGTCGCCAACATCGAGTCGATCCTCGGCGGCTCGGGCAACGACACCATCGTGTTGACCGCAGCGTTGTCGAACGGAACCATCGATCTCGGCGGCGGCACCGACACCCTGGTGCTGTCGGGAGCCGGGGACACGTTCACGGTCACCAACGTCGAGACGATCACGGGCGGGAACGGCAACGACAACATTACGCTCACCGGTGCTACCTTCGTCACGCTGACCGAGGGCAACGGCAGCAGCACGCTGATGGACAGCGGCAGCGGCGACGACGTGCTGACGTTCGGCAATGGCGCCGACAGCGTCGTGCTCGGCACCGGCCACGAAACGGTGACGTTCGGCACCGGTCTCGATACCCTGACCTTCGGCGCCGGCCACGACTCGATCACGAGCACGGGCAGCGACGTCTTCCTGGTCACCACCGCGACCAATTTCGCGACCGCCAACGATTTCATCAGCGCCGCCGGCCAGACCGAAACGATCCGGTTCACCGACACGAACCCGGGCGATTTGCTGACCGTCGGCAACGTCACGGCGTCGGGCCTCACGGTCGAGGCCAGCAATGCAACGGGCGTGACGACGGGCACCACGACGCTCGACATCGACACGAGCAGCTTCAGCGGTCCGACGACGCTGATCGCCAACAATGGCGGCACCACCCTTGACGGCGGCGAAGCGCTTACCGTCGGCACGGGCAACGACACGGTCGTTTTGGGCACCGGCGTCGATCACATCACGGTCGGCACCGGCAACGACGTGTTCGTGATCGGCAGCGGCGACTACAACAGCAGCGACACGCTCACCGCCCCCTCTGGGGGTGGCGGCACCGAAACGCTACGCTTCACCAGCACGACGGCCAGCGACACGTTGCTGGTCAACGGCACGTTCACGAACGTCAGCCACCTGACCATCGAAGCCAGCGACGCGTCGGGCAACACGACCGGCAATACGGCGCTGGACATCAACGCCCAATTCGTGGGGCAGGCGATCACGCTGATCGGCAACGAGGGCAGCGACACCCTGATCGGCGGCACCGGCGACGACACAATCACGGCCAACACCACGCTCGTCGGCGGCGGCAGCACCATCACGGGCGGCGGCGGCGGCGACTCGATCACGAGCAGCGGTCTTGCCGACAACCTGGTCTACAACGCCACGACCGACTCGTTCACCAACCTGCCGACGACGGCGGACACGCATACCGATATCATCGCGAACTTCAACGACAGCAAGGCAACCATCGATCTCACCGCTCTTGCCGGCGCCAGTACTGAAACCTTCACCGGGCTCAAGGCATTCAACACCAATTTCACCACGACGTTCCTTGGCGACACGGCCAATCAGGTCGACTACACCTTCAACGGCACCAACACGTTCATTCACGTGGCCAGCGGCAGCGGCTACAGCGCCGGCGACCTGATGATCGAGCTGATGGGCAACCACACGATCACGGCGACGAATATCCACCTACACCTGTAGAGCCGCTTTCCCCGCCTTCGGCGACAGAACTCGCGGGTTTCCCTATCATGGGGCCATGGCTACGCAGGATGACGGCCGCAGCGCGGCGCTGTCGCCGGACGCGCCGGGGCACCTGGAAGAATCGCTGGCGGTCTCGGTCGATCGGGCGCTCGTCATCGCGATCAATCACCATCGTGCCGGCCGGTTGACGCAAGCGCGCGCCGTTTACGAGGCGATCCTCGCGGCGCGTCCCGATCATTTCGACGCGCTTCACCTGCTGGGGGTCGCGGCGCGCCAGGATCGCGAGCTCGAACGATCGGCAGAGCTGCTCCGTCGGGCCGCCGAGCTCAAACCGGATTTTGGTCTGGTGCATTTCAATCTCGGAAGGACCCTGCGTTCGCTCGGGCGATCCGACGATGCCATGGTGGCGTTCGAGCGCGCTGCCGATCTCGACCCTGCCCATGCGGACGCGCACGTCAACCTCGGCGCCATTCTGGCCGAGCAGAACAGGCTCGCGGAAGCGGTCGCGCGGCTGGAGCGTGCCGCCGCGCTTCGGCCAGGCCACGCACAAACGCACCTCCTGCTGGCGATGGTGCGACAGGCGATGGGCCGACTCGACGGTGCCGCCGACGCGTACGAAGTCGTTCTCGCCCTCGGCATGGCCAGCGCTTCGACCCGACTGGCGCTCGCGGCCATTCGGCTCGCGCAGAACCGGTATGACGACGCGCTGCGCCAATACCAGGCGGCGTTGGCGCTCGACCCCAACCAGCCGGAGGCGCTCGATGGCATCGGGCGTGTGCTGCAGGCGTGTGGCCGGCCACGCGACGCGATCGAGCACCTCAAGCGGGCGGTCGATCTCGCGCCCGATTTCGTCGAGGCTCACGTCAATCTCGGCCTGGCGCTCGAGGCCTCGGGGAGCCTGGACGAAGCGGCTGCGGCCTATCGGCGCGCGATTGCGCTGCGCCCCGAGTTGCCCGAGCCGTACAACAACCTCGCAGGCGTTCTGCGCGAGCAGCGCAAGCTGGACGAGTCCATCGCGACCTATCGCCGTGCGCTCCAACTCGATCCGGGTCACGCGCGGATCCATTCGAACCTGATCTTCGCGCTGGACGTCGACGAGCGCACGAGCGTCGCCGAGTCGCAGGCCGAGCGCGGACGCTGGTATGCCGCCCACCGCATGTCCGACGCCGATCGTTTTCGGGATTGGCCGAATGACCCGGACGCCGAGCGACGCCTGCGCGTCGGCTACGTGTCCGCCGACTTTCGACGCCATTCCGCGGCCTATACGTTTGCGCCGGTCGTGTTGGGCCACGATCGCCAACGGTTCGAGGTCTATGCCTATTCGAGCACGCGCCTGGAGGACGATCTGACGGCTCGCTTCAGGTCGGCCGTTGATCACTGGCGGTCGGTATCGGCGCTGACGGACGAGCAGCTCGCCCGAATGGTACGAGACGACGGTATCGATCTCCTGGTCGATCTGTCGGGTCACACGGCGGGCAACCGTCTCAGGATGTTCACCGCGAAGCCAGCGCCCGTGCAGCTCAGCATATGGGGTATCACCGGCACGGGCGTCGCGGAGATCGATTATCAACTCAGCGGCCCCATCATCGTGCCGCCTGCCGAACGCCACCTGTTCGCGGAGCAGATCTTCGACATGCCGTGCGCCTTCGTCTACCAGGCGCCGTCCGACGCGCCCGACCTGGCGCCTTTGCCCGCGTCGACGGGAGGTCCCTTCACCTTCGGTTGCCTGAATCGTTTCGGCAAGGTGTCGGATCGCGTGCTCTCACTGTGGGCGCGCATCCTGCGCGAGAGACCCGACAGCCGTCTGCTTCTGAAGGACAGGTCATTCTCCGACGACGCCAATCGCCGGGCCGTGCTGCAGAGGCTCGCGCGGGCGGGTATCCCGTCCGACCGGGTCGTGCTGCTCGGCAGCACGACCGTGAGGGGCCACATGGAGGCCTACCGATCCGTCGATCTGGCGCTCGATACGTTTCCGCAGAACGGCGGCGTCACGACGCTCGAAGCGTTGTGGATGGGCGTGCCCGTGGTGACCCGCGTCGGCGATCTGCCGCACGGGCGGGTGGCGGCGAGCATTCTGACGGCCTTGGGGCTAGGCCGGTTCGTCGCGGCGAGTGACGACGATTATGTCGCGACCGCCCTCGAGCGAGCCGCGGATCTGAATGATCTGTCGACGTTGCGCGCGTCGATCCGGGTGCAACTCGGCGAGTCGCCGATTGCGAACCCGGCCGTGCTGGTCGCCACTGTCGAGAGCGCCTACCGGACCATGTGGCGGCGCTGGTGCGCGACCCGCGACGGTGCTGCGACGCCGCGGATCCGAGTCAGAACTTGAATCCGACCCGCATGCCGAAGTTCGTGATGCCTTCGTTGCGGTTCGCGATCCCGGCGTTCGAGCTGTGGTCGATGAAGCTCGACAGGCTGACCATCGAGTTGAAGCGGTAGCCGAGGTCGAGGCCCTCGCGGAACAGTACGTGCGAGCCCATCGACTTGCGAGTCGGGTCGGTGGTCGAGATCTTGCCGTCATTGACCGAGCCGCCGACCGCCGGATCGATGAAGAAGCCGTCGTTGCGGCCCCAGCCCGGCCGCCAGAATACCCAGTCCCACGCCAGGCCGGCGTAGTAGAACGAGGTCTTGCCGTTGAGATTGCCGTCGACGCCGAACATCGGCCGCGGGCTCCAGATGTATTTGAAGAACGTGGGCGAGGCGAACAGGATCTCGCCGTTGAGGTCGTAGCCGTCCTCCTTGTGGTGGCCGCCGATGCCGACGTCGTGCGCCAGGAAGCCGAGCTTGAATTCGTCGAGAATCTTCACGGCGGCTGGCGACGGCGGCGGCTGGGGCGCGTTGGCCTGAGCGGTCTGGACGACCTCCGCGGTCTGGACGCTCGGGGCGTTCTGAGTCGGCGCGACCTGCACCGTGACCGAAGCCGGGGACGTCGTCCCAGCCGACTGGGCGGCGCCCGTGCCAGGCCACCCGAGCGCTGCGGCGGACATCGCTGCGATGAGCCACAAAGTCCTGAAATCCATGCGAAAATCGCCCGTGTTTGCGCCGAATCATCGGTGCTCAGGTGTGTAGCAGAATTGACCGATGCTGGTCCAGCCGGCACGTCGTGGCGTCGCGTCGGCCGCGGCGTCGAGAACGCCTGCGACGGCACAAGCGCTCGTCGTCCGCCGGTCGCAATACAGAAAGCATTAAGCCTCTTGGTTGAAGATTGGCGGGTCGATGCGCCGTTCGAGCCCGGCCGAGAGGGAAGATGGATCGCCCTTACGACGTCGACACGGTTCGAGCCGTCCTGGAGGCGCTGGATGACGGCTTCGCGCTGTTCGATCGCGAGGGTCGGCTCGCCGCCTGGAATCGGCACTACGAGGCGCAGCTTCCGGTCGGCCGCGAGCTCCTCGCGCCCGGCATCCCGCGCGTCGACCTCCTCCGGCGCTTCGCCGAGCGCGGCATGTTCCCGGAGGCCGAGGGGCGCATCGATGCTTGGCTTGCGGAACGACTTGCGCCCCGGCGCGCCGGCGAGCGCTTCCAGGAACGCCTGTGCGACGGCACCATCGCCGAAGCGCGCGAGCATACGCTCCCCGACGGCGCCGTGATGGTCGAAGTGCGCGACGTCACCGCTCTCGAGCGCGCCGAGCAGGCGCGACGCGACAGCGAGGCGCGCTTCCGGGATTTTGCCGAGACGGCGTCGGACTGGTACTGGGAAACCGGACCGGATTTGCGCTTCACCTACGTGTCCGAGCGCATCCGCGCTTTCGGCCTGGATCCGACACGCTGGATTGGACGCAGCCGCATCGATCTGGCGGCCGACGCGGTCGAAGAACCCGAGAAATGGCGCGCGCACGTCGCGACGATGAGGCGCCGCGAGCCGTTCCGTGACTTCCAATACAAGGTCAGACGCGCCGACGCCGCGCTGCACCACATGTCGGTCAGCGGCAAGCCGGTGTTCGACGAGCACGGCGGGTTTCTCGGCTATCGCGGGTGTGCGGTCGAGATAACGGAACGCGTGCTGGCGGCGGAGCGCTTGCGCGAGGCGAAGGACGCCGCAGAGGCGGCAAGCCAGGCCAAGTCGAACTTCCTCGCGCACATGTCGCATGAGCTGCGCACGCCGCTCAATGCGATCATCGGGTTCGCGAGCATCCTGTCCGATCAGCCGTCGGGCCGGCTCGATCCGAGCAAAATCGCCGAATATGTCGGCGACATCCGCGACAGCGGCATGCACCTGTTGGCGCTGATCAACGACATTCTCGATCTGTCCAAGATCGAGGCGGGCAAGATGACGATCGAGGAGAGCCATGTCGCCGTGCCCGGCGTGATCGACATGGTGCTGCGTCTGGTGCGCAGCCGTGCCGATGCCGGACGATTGGTGCTCCAAGTGCAGATCGACGGCGACCTGCCGAGGCTGCGCGCCGACGAGATGCACGTGCGCCAGATCCTCCTCAACCTGTTGTCGAACGCGATCAAGTTCACGCCGCCTGGCGGACGCATCGGCGTGCGCTGTTGGGAGACGACGGAGGGCGCGCTGGCGTTGCGCATCAGCGATACCGGCATCGGCATCTCGCGGGCCGATCTCGAGCAGCTCGGGACGCCGTTCTATCAGGCCGAGTCCCGCGAGGGGGGGCGCGGCCAGGAGGGCACTGGCCTCGGGCTCAGCCTGACGAAGGAGATGGTCAAGCTGCACGGCGGCGAATTGTCGATCGAGAGCGAGCTCGGCGGCGGCACGGCCGTCACGGTGACGTTTCCGAGCGAACGGTCGCTGCGGCGATCCTGAGACTCCGATCGGCGCAGTCGGGCGGCGTTCTCGACCGTCGGGAGCGTGACTGGTAGGGTAAGCGCCGTGTCTGACGTTCGACCAATGGGCCGGATGCGCCGGGCGATCATGCGGGCGCTCGGCGTCGTCGTGCTGGCGGTCGGCCTGTCGGCGCTCGGCGGCGCATCGGCGAGCGCGCGCTACGTCACGGGAGCGGCGCTGCTCGATTGGTGCCGCGATGACGGCAACACGTTCTGTCCGGGCTATCTCGAAGCGATGGCCGACTATCAGAGCATGCTGCAGAGCCTCGACACGCCGACGCGGCGCTTCTGTCTGCCGAGCAACGTCAAGGCGGCCGTGTTGCGCGAGGTCGTGCTCGAGGACCTCGGCGGACAATCGCCGGACGCGCTGAAGGCATTGGCGCCCACGGTGATGATCGCGGCCCTGGCGCGCCGGTTTCCCGCACCCGCGAACGGCGCGGACTGCCCGCGCCGCGCCGCCGCCTACATGTCCGGCAACGAGCTGATTGCGTGGTGCCAAGACGACACCAGCCGGGTTTGCGAGGGCTACTTGGCCGGGGTGGTCGATTATCAAGACGAGCTGCAGCGCCTCGACGTGGCGACGCCGCGCTTCTGCCTGCCCGAGGATACCAGGCTGTGGGACATCCATCGCCTGGCGCTCGACCGCCTGCGCGCCAACCCGCCCAGCGAGCGCGAGAAGCTCGCGGCGAGCTTGGTGGTTCCTGGATTGATCCGCCGGTTCCCCTGTCGCTGACGCCGGCGCGCAGCGGCTCATCCGACAGGCCTCGACCTGGGTGGGTCTAGAAGTGCAGCCCGATCCCGAAGACCTGCCAATGCTCGCTGCCCGATCCATGCAGATCGGGCGCGCTCTCGCAGGCGACGAGCAGACCGGCGAGCAACGCGGCCGCGAGACCGATCGCCGCGCGGGTACGCCTCGAGACGGGGCGGAACGTCGCCATGCGTTGTTCTATCACGGACGAGATCGTTCCGGGCCGCGCACGGTGGCCTAACGCATCCGGGGTAGGCTCGGGCGGGGTCGCTGCACTAACATGGCGACGACACCAGGGGCGCGGCGGAGGAGGGCTGACCATGGCTGGGCAAGGCAAGGTTGCGATCGTCACCGGCGCGGGCAGCGGCATCGGCCGCGCGGTCGCGCTCGCCCTGGGCAAGAACGGGTATGCGGTGGCGCTCGCGGGTCGCCGCAAGGACGCTCTGGACGGCACGGTCGAGCAGGCCAAGGCAAACGGTTCGCGCGCGCTCGCCGTGCCGACCAACGTCGCCGACCCGGCATCGGTCAAGGCGCTGTTCGACGCGACCAAGGAGGCCTTCGGCCGCCTCGATCTCCTGTTCAACAACGCCGGCGGCGGCTCGCCGCCGGTGCCGCTCGAGGAGCTGCCGTTCGAGACGTGGCAACGGGTGGTCGACGTCAACCTGACCGGCTCGTTCCTGTGCACCCAGCAGGCGATCCTGATGATGAAGAGCCAGCAGCCTCGCGGCGGTCGCATCATCAACAACGGTTCGATCTCGGCGCACGCGCCGCGTCCCAACTCCGCGCCCTATACCTCGACCAAGCACGCGATCACCGGGCTCACCAAGTCGACGTCGCTCGACGGTCGCAAGTACGACATCGCGTGCGGTCAGATCGACATCGGCAATGCCGCGACCGAGATGACCGCGCGCATGGCGAAAGGCGTGGCGCAGGCCAACGGCTCCGTCGAGGTCGAGCCGACGATGAACGTGCAGTGCGTCGCCGACGCGGTCGTCTACATGGCGAGCCTGCCGCTCGACGCCAACGTGCAGTTTCTGACCGTCATGGCCACGAAGATGCCGTTCGTGGGACGCGGCTAGCGCGGTATCGCGCCGCGGCCGACGGGGCTCCGCAATGCCGCTGCCCGCCTCTGGTCGGGCGATGCGGCTGCTCTGGATCATGCTGGCCGCGTCGGTCCTGCTGCCGACGGCGCTGTTTGCGTTTCTGAGCTGGCGCGATCACGAGGCCTACCTCGAACGCGCCGAGGAGCGCGTTCGTCAGACCACCGAGATCCTGCACGAGCACGCCCTCAAGGTGTTCGAGACTCAGGATCTGGCGATGGATTGGCTCGAGAACCGCATCCAGGGCCTGGACTGGCCGGAGATCAGGCGACGCGAGCTCGAGCTGCACGAGGTCATCACCTCGATCGTCGAGCGCTACGAGCAGATCGTGCAGATCGGCGTGATGGACGATCGCGGACGCCTGGTCGCCAGCACCGTCTATCCCGTTCCGCCGACCGACCTCGGCGACCGCGACTACACGCGGGCGCTCATTGCCGGGTTCAAGGGCACCTATATCGGCGAGCCGATCGTCGGCCGGTTCACGGCCAAGCCTCAGTTCGTGACCGCACGGGCGCGCAGAACCGCGCTCGGCCGGTTCGATGGCGGCATGCTGGTGTCGGCCCACCAGGAATACTTCGTCGATTTCTGGCGCACGACCGCGCGCGCCGAGGGCAGCACCGTCACGATGTTCCGCGACGACGGCGTGGTGCTGGCGACCACCGGTCCCGAGACCGGGATGGTCGAGCGGCTCGCGCCGGGCTCGCCCCTGATGACGCGCGCCCGGCAGGCCACCCAGGGCCTCTTCGTCGCCGACGCGGCCGCCGGCGCGCCGCAGAGCGTCGAGGGCTTCATGCGCCTCGGGCACTACCCGGTTTTCGTGGCCTATGCGTTGTCGACCGAAGCCGCGCTGGCGCCATGGCGCCAGCAGCTGGTGCGCTACGGGCTCTTGACCATGCTGGTCGCGCTGGGCCTGATCGCGATGACGGGCCTCACGATGCGTTACGTCATGGCGCAGGAGCGGAGCGCCGCGCAGCTTGCGGACGCCACCGAGCGCCTGCGTTCGGAAATGCGCAGCCGCGAGCAGGCCGAAGCGGACATGCGTCGGAGCCAGGAGGATTTCCGCTACCTCTATCTCAAGACGCCCGTGATGCTCCATTCGATCGACCGCGAGGGCCGGTTGATCAACGTCAGCGACTACTGGCTCGAGGCGATGGGCTATGCGCGCGAGGAGGTGATCGGGCGGCGTTTCTCCGACTTCATGGCGGCGCCGAGTCGATCGTACGCGAGCGAGATCGGTCGGCCGGCGCTGATCGAGGGAGGCCGCCGTTCTCAAGTGCCCTATCAGCTCGTTCGCAAGGACGGCTCGACGATCGAGGTGCTCGTGAACGCGCTGGCCCAGCGCGACGAGCGCGGCGAGTTCGTCCGCTCGCTCAGCGTGACGTTCGACGTGACGGATTGGAAGCGCACCGAGGCGCAGCTGCGCCAAGCGCAGAAGATGGAGGCGATCGGCCAGCTCACCGGCGGCGTCGCGCACGATCTCAACAATCTGTTGACCGTCGTCATGGCCGGGCTCGAACGCGCCGAGCGCAACCCAGCCGATCCGACCAGCATGCGCCGGGCCCTCGAGACGGCGCAGCGCGGCGCCGAGCGCGCGGCGTCGTTGACCGCGCAGCTGCTCGCCTTCTCGCGCCGCCAGCCCCTCGAGCCGAAGGCCGTCGACGTCGGACGGCTGTTGCCTCGGATGGCGGACCTGCTGCGCCGAACGCTCGGCGAGGCGATCGAGATCGAGACGGTGGTGAGCGGCGGCCTATGGCTCGCCTTCTGCGATCCGTCGCAGCTCGAGAATGCGCTCGTCAACCTTGCGCTCAACGCGCGCGACGCCATGCCGGGCGGCGGCCGGCTGACGCTCGAAGCCGCCAACCTCCATCTCGACGACGACTACGCGGCGGCCAATCCGGACACGATCCCGGGGCGCTACGCCATGATCGCCGTGACGGATACCGGGTGCGGCATGACGGGCGAGGTGATCGAGCACGCCTTCGAGCCGTTCTTCACGACCAAGCCCGAGGGGCGCGGCACCGGGCTCGGACTGAGCCAAGTCTTCGGCTTCGTCAGGCAGTCGGGCGGCCACGTCAAGATCTACAGCGAGCTTGGCCACGGAACCTCGGTCCGGCTCTACCTGCCGCGCGCGCAATCCGGCGTGGCGGATGCGGAGCCGCGCGCCGTCACGGACACGAGTCCGCGCGGCAGCGAGACCGTGCTGGTCGTCGAGGACGACGCAGACGTCCGGGCCGCGGTGGTCGAGATGGTCGAGGATCTCGGCTACATCGTCGAGCAGGCGGCGAACCCCGACGACGCGTTCGGCATTCTCAACCGGCTCGACATCGACGTGCTGTTCACCGACGTCGTCATGCCGGGAACGATGCGGACCACCGAGCTCGCCGAACGGGCACGCGCGCTCCGCCCGGGCATCAAGGTGCTCTTCACGTCGGGATACAGCGAAAGCGCCATCGTGCACCAGGGTCGCCTCGACGCCGGCGTGCACTTGATCGCGAAACCCTACAAGCGCCATCAGTTGGCCCGGCGGTTGCGCCTGCTGCTCGACGGCGCGTCCGGAAGCAACGATGCGGCGGCGGCGGAGGAGGGCGGAGACGCCTGACCGCGCCCCGCGTACCCGCGCGTCAGGCGGCGAGCGCGCGGCGGATCTCGCCGACCAACTGCTCCAGCCGGTAGGGTTTTGCGACCAGCCCGGCGGGTTCGATCGGCGCGCTCTGCCGGAGGGCGGTGCCGAGCGCATAACCGCTGGTGTAGAGCAGCTTGATCCCCGGATGGCGCGCGCGCACCTCGCGCGCCAGATCGTAGCCGTGATGGTCGCCCGGCATGACGATGTCGGTGAACACGAGATCGACGGCGGGATTGGCATCGAGCAGCTGCAGCGCCTCGTCGGCGTCCCCGGCGCACAGGACCTCGAAGCCCTCGGCCGCCAGCGCCGCCGCAACGAGATCGCGGATCTCGGCTTCGTCCTCGACCACCATGATGGTGACGGCCATCGCCAACCTCGTTTTGAGAGTGGAGCCGAATCTCGGTCTCGCGTCGGGTAGCTCGAGCGTGGGGCTGCGGGCCCCTGCCGTGATCCTTGGCCACGGACGATACCGGTGAATGTCGGCCAAGGTACAGAAAGAACACTAATTTTCCATTGAACCACCCGGTCGATCGACAACCGGGCTCGTCATGCGCGCGGCGTCGATGCGACCGGCTCGGCCGAACGCCGCGCTGGCACGATGTGGTGATGCGGGTGGCGCGCCCGGCGGGATTCGAACCCACGACCCCAGGATTAGGAATCCTGTGCTCTATCCTGCTGAGCTACGGGCGCCCGATGTCCGGAAAGCTGCGCTGACGTCGACTGTTCGTGGGATCGCAATGTGCCTGCCGAGCCAGGCGTTGGCAAGGCTGGGCGCGGGCCGACCGATGCCGTGCGCGGCCGGTTTTGAGGCGCCGCGGGTGCATCCGCCGGTTGACGGACGCCGCTCGAAGCGACAACCTTTATGCCGTTTTGCCGGGGCGATCCGTCCGACGACGGTGCCTGGGCAGGGCGCATAAAGAAGAACGATGCATTCGAGAGGGGGACCATGACAGCCGCAGCAGGAGCGGCCACGGCGGTGCCGTGGTGGAAGGAGCCGACCAAGGACCAGTGGATGGCGTGGATCGCCGGCTGGCTCGGTTGGACGTTGGACGCGTTCGATTTCACGATCTTCCTTCTCCTCATGGTGCCGATCGCGAAGGACTTCGGCGTGCCGCTGCTGGCGGTCACCGCGGTCTTCTCCGTCACGCTGTGGCTGCGGCTCGTGGGCGCCACGGCCGCCGGGTGGCTCGCGGACCGGATCGGGCGGAAGGGACCGCTCATGATCTCGATCGCCTGGTACTCGGTGTGCAATCTGCTCGCCGGGCTGTCGCCGACGTTCACCCTGCTCTTCGTGTTTCGCGCGCTGCTCGGTATCGGCATGGGCGCGGAATGGCCGGTCGGCGCCTCGCTGGCGATGGAGGCATGGCCGGCGCGCTCGCGCGGCTTGATGAGCGGCTTGCTGCAGGGCTCGTGGGGCCTGGGCTTTCTGCTGTCGAGCGCGGCATATGGCCTGCTCTACGACAGCATCGGCTGGCGCGGCCTGCTGATGCTCGGCGTGCTGCCGGCCTTCGCCGTGCTGTGGATCCGCCGCTACGTCAAGGAATCGGACGTCTGGGTGGAGAACCGGCGCAAGCAGCAGGAGCAGCAGCGTCATTTCCGCGCGCCGCTGTTCCACATCTTCCGGCCGGCCGTGCTGGGCAACACGCTGTCGTGCTGCCTGTGGCTCGCGAGCGCCTTCGTGATCTACTACACGGTGTTCGGCATGTTCCCGACGCACCTGCAGAAGGATCTGCATTTCGGTCCCGAAGCGGTGGCGCTGCCGCTCGCGCTCAGCAACGGCGTCACGTTCCTCGCCAGCGGCTTCTGGGGCTGGGTCGCGGACAAGATCGGCCGGCGCTGGGGCATCATCTTTCCGGGCGTGCTCGGTGCGATGATCACCCCGTTCTATCTCTTCCCGTGGAGCTATGGCGTGCTGGTGGCGGCCTTCACCGTGCAGGGCGCGCTGCTGGGTTCGATCTACGGCCAGCAGCCGAGCTATCTGTCCGAGCGGTTCCCGACCCAGGTGCGCGCGACGGCGACCGGCTTCTGCTACCACCAGGGCGCGATCTGGGCGGGCTTCGCCGCCCCGATCCTCACCAGTTGGGCCGCGGGAATGCCCGACGGCTTCACGATGCCGATGCTCTACACGACGCTCGGCGCCTGCGTGATGCTGGTGATCTCGCTGATGTTCGGGCCGGAGACCAAGGGCAGCATCCTGGTCGCCGATCTGCAGCTGGCGTCGGAGCCCTGAGCCGAAGGCGCCCGCCGAACCGGGTCGCGACGGCCGCCCGCCGCGGTTGCGGCGGGCGGCGGCGTCCCGCTTAGGGCGCCGTGACGCAGCCCCAGGTGATCAGCGACACGCCGCAGTGCAGGTCCATGGCGCCCAGGCGGAAGCGCGGGTCGTTGATCGTCGCGCCGGGGATGCGGTCCCGGATCGCGGCGACCGAGTGGCTGCGCTCGGGCCCGGTCTCGACGACGTTGCCGTAGTGGACGAAGCCGGCGTGCGCCGCGCCCATCACGCCGGCCAGATACCGATCCTGTTCGCTGCGGTTGAGCTCGCTGAAGGCGTAGCTGCTGATCACCAGATCGACGTCGGCGAGCGCGATCGGATCGAAGCCGCTGTGGAAGCGGACGCCGCGGACGCCGAGCAGGCCGAGATATCTCTCGGCGAGCGCGAGAGCCTCGGGCAGGTCGAAGATATGGAACTCCATGTCGACGAAGCGCGTCGACAGGATGCGGCATAGCCCGCCGTAACCGGCGCCGATCTCGACCACCCGCTTGCCGTGGAGCGCCGGGAAATGACGCTCGATGTCGGCGGCCTGCTTGATGTAGCGCAGCGTCGTCGGCGCGAACACGCCGAACTCCGGATAGCGTACCAAAGGCGGACCACCGATGCCGTCGTTGCGCCGAAACTCGTCGAGCGCCGCCCGATAGGACGGCACGGTCTCGAGCGCGATCGCGCCGTAATCCCGGCCGGTCTCGGGCGCGGCGGTCTCGACGATGAAGGCGTAGGTCGGATCGGAGCGAAAGGCGTTGAACGCCGCCGCATCGTCGGCCGCGCGCCGGCACAGCCCGCGATATGCTGGGAGATCCGAGATGCTGGTGGGATGGGGCTGCATGGCGGGGCCGCTGGGCGGCACGCTAGCATGGCGGCGGCGTCTCGAGCACCAGGCGCGCCGTCCGAATCGGCCCGGCCTTGAGTTTTCGCGCGCGACCCGCCACAACAGCCCGCGAGGGCCGGCCGAGTGCGCAAGGGAGGCGGGCACGCATGAGCACGCGCAAGCTCGACATCTACAACCACGTGCTGCCGCGCGCGGTCACCGACCGGATGCGCGAGCTCGCCCCCGAGAAGGGCGACATCGTCAAGCGCGTCACCAGCATCCGGATGCTGCACGACATCGAGGCGCGCGTTTCGATGATGGACCAGTGGCCGGGCTACCAGCAGGTCCTGAGCCTGTCGAACCCGCCGCTGGAGGCGATCGCCGGTCCGGCCGACGCGCCCGGGCTCGCGCGCCTCGGCAACGACGCGTTGCGCGACATCTGTGGGCGTCGTCCCGACAAGTTCCCGGCGTGGGTCGCCTCGTTGCCGCTCAACAACGTGGCAGCGTCGCTCGAGGAGATGGATCGCGCGCTCGCGCTCGGCGCACGCGGCATCCAGCTGTTCACCAACGTCAACGGGCGGCCGCTCGACGAGCCGGAGTTCCTGCCGATCTTCGAGCGCGCGGTCGGCCATCACCGTGTGCCGATCTGGCTGCATCCGGCGCGCGGCGCCAACACGCCCGACTATCCGACCGAGAAGAAATCGAAATACGAGATCTGGCAGGTCCTGGGCTGGCCCTACGAGACCAGCGTCGCGATGGCGCGCCTGGTGTTCTCCGGCATGTTCGACCGGTTCCCGGAGATGACGATCGTCACCCATCACCTGGGCGCCATGATCCCCTATTTCGAAGGCCGGGTCGGCCCCCTGTTCGACCAGCTCGGCTCGCGTACCTCCGACGAGGACTACACGACCTTGCTCAAGAGCATGGCGAAGCGGCCGCTCGAATATTTCCGGATGTTCTACGGCGACACCGCGGTCGGCGGCTCGCGCTCGGCGATCCGCTGCGGATTGGATTTCTTCGGCGCCGATCGCGTGCTGTTCGCCACCGACTGCCCGTTCGATCCCGAGGGCGGTCCGATGTTCATTCGCGACACCATCGCGGCGATCGATACGCTCGGGTTGTCGGAGGGCGACCGCCGCAAGATCTATCTCGACAATGCGCTGCGGCTGATGCGCATGCGCGCCGACTGATCCAGCCCGACCGAGGTGCCAAGATGTCGACCGTGCCGATGATCGAATATGCCGACGCGAGCCCCGAGGTGCGCGCCGTCTACGACGACATCATGGCGACCCGCAAGGTCGACTGGATCAACAATTTCTGGAAAGCGCTGGCGCACCACCCGCCGACCTTGCGGCGCACCTGGGAGAGCGTGAAGGAGGTGATGGCGCCGGGCGCCCTCGACGTGCTCACCAAGGAGATGGTCTACCTGGCGATCAGCGCGAGCAACCAGTGCGGTTATTGCATCGCCTCGCACACCGCGGGCGCGCGCAGGGCCGGCATGACGGACGCCATGTTCGCCGAGCTGATGGCGGTGGTCGGCATGGCCAACGAGACCAACCGGCTGGCCTCCGGCCATCAGGTCGAGATCGACGAGGTCTTCAGGCCGCGGCGCTGACCGCGCGCTCCCGTCGGCGCGTCAGACGATGCGCATGCGCGTCGTGCCGCCGCCGTCGACCGTGACGATCGTGCCGCTGACGTAGCCGGCGCGCTCCGACACCAGGAAGGCGACCACGTCGGCGACCTCCTCGGGCTCGCCCGGTCGGCCGAACGGACGGTCGCCGATGAGCTCGCGCCAGCGCCCGGCGTCGCCCAGCTCGCGCTTGGCGCGCGCCGACAGCATGTCCTTCATGCGGTCGGTCGCGATCAGACCCGGATTGACGGCGAGCACGCGGATGTTGTCGTCGGTGCTGGCGCCGCCCAGCGCCTGGGTGAACGCCATCAGTCCGGCGTTGGCGGTCGACCCGGCGATGTAGCTCGCGGTCGGCCGCTCGCCCGCAGCGCCGAGGATGTTGAGGATCACGCCGTGCCCGCGCGCCTTCATGCGGGCATAGACCGCGCGCGTGAGATTGATGTAGCCGAACAGCTTGAGCTCCCAGGCCTCCCGCCAGCGCGCCTCGTCGAGCTGCGCGAGCGTCCCGACCGGGATGGCGCCGGCGTTGTTGATCAGAATGTCGAGGTCGGGCACCGCCCGGGCGAGCTCGGCCATCGTCTCCGAACGGCCGCCGTCGCCGGCATGGGTCGTCACCTCGACGCCGTAAGATTGGTGGATGGTCGCCTTGGCGGCCTCGAGGTCCTTGGCCGTGCGTGCCGCCAGATGCAGGCGAACGCCCTCGGCCGCCAGGGCCTTGGCGACCGCCAGCCCGATGCCCCGCGAGCCGCCCGTGATCAGGGCCGTCTTGCCGGAGAGTTTGAGATCCATCGCGTCAGCACCTCCCGTTGAGCCGCCGGCGCGCCGGACGGCGCCGGACGGCGGTCGTCATTCCGCCATCACGACCGGGCGCGGCGCGCGACGTGGCCGCTCCGACGGCGGCTCGCCGCTCGACGCATAGGCCAGCGCCAGCGTCGTGGCATGCGCCGCCTCGGCGACGTGGGGCGCCAGCGCGCGCAGCCGCTTGGCGTCCAGGCGCTCGGCCGGACCCGCGATGCTGATCGCGGCGACGATGGCGCCGTCCAATCCGGCGACCGGCGCGGCGATGCCGTGGATGCCGCTGCGCCATTCGCCGAGGTTCATCGCGAAGCCGCGTCGCCGAACTTCGGCGAGCTCGGCCTTGAGGTGCTCGAGGGTCGCCACCGTGCGCGGCGTCTCCTGTTGCAGCAGCTTGACGGTCGCCCGCACCACCTCGTCGGGCTGAAAGGCGAGGATGACCTTGCCGCTGGAGACGCAGTGGATCGGCGCGCGCCGGCCGAGCACCGGACGGGCCGGGTTCGCGAGCGTGCCCTCGATCGACGCGACGTAGAGCACCTCGGCGCCGTCGCGGATCGCCAGATTGACCTGCTCGGAGGACAGGGCGGCCAGGCCTCTGAGATGGCCGCTCGCCGCGCGCCGCACGGCGAGATGGGAGAGCACCTGCATGCCGCGCTCCCACAACGCCAGGCCGGCCGCGTACAGCCCGTGCTCGTCCCGGTACACGTAGCCGAGCCCTGCCAGGGTCTGGAGCAGGCGGTGGACGTTGCTCTTCGCCATGCCGAGCTCGCGTGCCAGCTCGGTCACGCGCCGGGGCTGCCCGTGGGCGGCCAGCGCCTCCAGCAGCGTGAATGCCTTGACGACGGTCTTGTCCATCGCCGCACAGGGGACCGAAGATCGGCCGGTGCTGTCAATGATTCGGCGAATCGGGGCCATGGTTCGGGCACCCATCCGATTCCCGTCCGCCGCGCCCGGTCGCCTGGGAGCGCCGTCATGAGCCGCTGGGAATGGCTCGTGGTTGCGGCAATGCTGGTGATCGCCCTGGCCGTGGCGTCGAGCCATCTCGGCGGCAGTTGGCTCGGCGCCTGGCTGGCGGGCGAGCAGTTGCCCGAGCTGGCGCGCGATGCCGACAACCGCGTGTTCTACGCGATTCCTTTGCTCGCGCTGCTGATCTGGTGGGCCTCTCGGCTGTTTCCGAACGCGCGCGAGTTCCTGACCACGGGCGCCTTCGTCCTGATCGGGATCGGCATCCTCTACGCCCTCTATCTGCTGGTTTCCTGACGGCCCCCCGATGCGCGCATCCGGCCGAATCGCTTGACCTTGCCGCCGTGCCGGCGGCACACAGGGGCGGCGGCGATGGAGCCCCGGTGTGGCCGACAGCGACCCGGCAGGGCTTGAGCAGACGATCAACCAGGCGTCCGAGCATCACCAAGCCGGGCGGCTCGACGATGCCGCCGCGCTCTACCGCAAGATCGTGGCAGCCCATCCGGGGCACTGCGGGGCGCTGGTCCAGCTGGGGGTGATCGACTACCAGTTGGGACGCGTCGACACCGCGTTCACGTGGCTGCATCGGGCCGCCGCGGTCAATCCGTTCTCGGAGGCCGTCGCCTTCACCCTCGGCGAGCTGCTGCGCCTCCAGGGCCGGCTCGACGAGGCGATTCCCAACCTCATGCAGGCGATCGAGCTCGCGCCCAAGATGGCGGTCGCGCACAACAGTCTTGGCGCGGCGTTGCAGTCCCAGGGCCGGCTCGACGATGCCGTGGCCAGCTTCGGCAACGCCATTGCGCAGGACCCCGGTTTCGCCGACGCCTACAACAACCTCGGCGTCGTGCTCGAGATGCTCGGCAACCTCGAGGACGCGATCGCGAGCTACGAGGCGGCGGTCGAGCGGCGCCCCGAGTTCGCCGCCGCGCGCGGCAACCTCGGCATCGCGCTCCTGTTCGCCGGACGTCCCGAGCCGGCGCTTGCCGAGCTCGAGCGCGCGCTCGTGCTGCAGCCCGGCGTTCCGATGATGATCAGCGCCAAGGGCCACGCGCTGCAGGCGCTGGGCCGGCTCGATCAGGCGATCGAATGCTTCGAGGCGGTCGTCGCGCTGCTGCCCAATACGCCCAAGGCGCAGGAGGACTTGGCGAACGCGCGCCGCGCGCGCGGCTAGCCGCCGGTCTCGCGCGGGGTGCGTGGTCGGCACGCCGCGGAGCATCGCGCCACCCCTCCCGCATCGACGGGTCGTTGCCACTTATTCGACGTGGCGGCTCCCCCCGCGGCCTGATCCGCGCCATACTGGGGGCAGGCTCCCCAGTCGAGGAGGCTCGCGATGCGGATCGTGCTGGCTATGGTCGTCGTGCTCGCCCTGGCGAACGCCGGCTGGGCCGCCGATACCGACGTCGAGAACCCGGCCCTGCGCGATCTGCCGCTCCAGCGCGGCGGCCCGATCTATGGCGGCAAGCAGCACCAGCCGACCCCGAGCGAGGTCAGCGAGCGTCTCCAGGAGCAGCGTGGCGGCGGCACGGAGTCGACGCCCGCCCCCGCCTCGCCGGCCCAGCGCGACGACCTCTACCAGCGGATCCTGCAGCAGAGCCAGCAGGGCATGCCGCACGCCCTCGAGCCGGAGCGGTAGCCCCGGCCGGCGCCGTCAGCGGGCGGCGCCGCGCCAGGAGCCGGCGGCGACCGCGACGGCGTTGATCGTGCCGAACAGGACCAGCGCAGCGGCCAGCATGCCGAACAGCCCGGCAAGCCCGCCGTCGAGCCAGCGGAAGGCGAACCAGCCGCCGCCGGTCGCCACCGCGAGGCGGGTCAAGTTGGCGAGGAACGGCCAGGTCAGGCGCCCGGCGCCCTGCGCGGCGAAGTAGAGCGCCATGCCGAGGCCGAAGAAGCCGTAGCACGGGCCGGCGATGCGCAAATAGGTGGTGGCCGCCGCGACGACGCCGGGGTCGCTGCTGAACGGCGCGATCCAGGCGCCCGGCGCCAACGCGGCGCCGACGCCGATCGCCTCGGTGACCGCGCCCGCGATCGCGCCGCCCAGCCAGGCGACGCGTTGCGCGCGCTTGAGGTCGCCGGCGCCGATGCTGGTGCCGACCATCGCGACCAGCGGCGCGCCGAAGCCGAACACCAACGGCACCAGCAGGTATTCGAGACGCGCGCCGATACCGTAGCCGGCGATCGCCGCGGCGCCGAAGCTGCCGACCAGCCCGGTGAGCACCACGACCGTCAGATTGGTCTGCACGGTGATCAGCGAGGCGACCGCGCCGACGCGCAGGATGTCGTAGAACAGCGCCCAGCGCAGCCGGATGCCGGTCAAGGTCAGGCGAACGAGACTGGCGCGCGCACGCAGGCAAGCACCCAGCACGAGAGCGCCGACCGCGTAGTACGACACCACCGCGACCCCGCCGCCGGCGACGCCGAGCGCCGGGAACGGCCCCCAACCGAAGATCAGCGCCGGCGACAGCGGCACCAGCACCAGCGCGCCGACGCAGATCACCGCGGCGGGCAAGAGCATGTTGCCGGTGCCGCGCAGGATGCTGGCGAGCGTGTTCATCACCCAGAGCAACAGGGCGCCGGCGAACACCACGTTCGAATAGGTCAGCGCGGCGTCGAGCGTCGCGCCGTCGCCGCCCATCGCGCGGTAGAGCCACGGACCGCCGCCGATCACCGCGAGCGTGAAGAAGCCGCCGAGCAGCCCGGCGATCAAGAGCGCGTGCCACGCGAGCGCATCGGCATCGGCGCGCCGGCCGGCGCCGAGCGCGCGCGCGATCGCCGAGGCGATGCCGCCGCCCATCGCGCCGGCCGACATCATCTGCATCAGCATGACGATCGGGAACACCAGCGCGACGCCGGCGAGCGCCGCGGTGCCGAGCCGGCCGACGAAATAGGTCTCGATCAGACCGACCGAGGACTGCATCAGCATGACGAGAACGTTGGGCGCGGCGAGGCGCAGCAAGGTGGGCGCGATCGGCGCCTCGAGCAGCAGCCGCGTGCGCGCCGCCATCGGGCGCGCCGCGCCGGCGCCGGGATCGCCGGGCCGCTGGACGGTTCGTTCCGCCGGGCCGTCGGCGGCTTGCTCGAGCGCTGCCATGACCGGCTCAGACCGCCGCGGGATACTGCATGGCGACGGTTGCGGGCGTGATCGGCTCGCCGGTCGCGCGGTCGACCAGCACGGGGTCGAGCGGCGCGCCGGTGCGGCGCGAGACCGCTACGGCGCTGGTCGCCAGCGGCGCCCACCGCTTGCCCCAGTCCAGCAGGGTCATGAGCACGGGGTAGAGATCGCGGCCCTTGTCGGTCAGCCGGTATTCGTGGCGCGGTGGCCGGGTGCTGTAGGGCCGGGTCTCGAGCAGGCCGGCGGCGACCAGCCGCTTGAGGCGTCGCGCCAGCAGGTTGCGGGCAATCCCCAGGCTGGCCTGGAAGTCGTCGAAGCGCCGCACGCCGCGGAAGGCGTCGCGCAGGATGAGCAGGCTCCACCATTCGCCCACCACATCGAGGCTGCGGGCGATCGGACAGCGCGCGTCGGCAAGGCTGCGGTGTTTCATGAGTTTAATATCTAAACTGACTGGCCGCCCTGTCAAGGCGGCCGCCATCCGGCGCCGCGCTCAGTCGCGCGTCAGGCTGGCGATGAAGCCGATCAGCTTTTCTTGCACGTCGGCGCCCAGCCGGCGCAGGTGGCGCGCCAACACGAGCGCGCGCGCCTCGATCTCGAGGTCGGGGGCGGCCGCATCGGGCCCGCCCTGGCCGGCGAGCCCGTCGAAGAAATAGCTCGGGGCGACCCCCAGGGTTTCGGCTGCGCGCCACAGGCCTGCCGCGCTCAGCCGTGTGGTGCCGTGCTCGTAGCGGTTGACCTGAGCGGCGGTGAACGCCAGGCGGGCCGCCAGTTCCGCCTGGCTGAGCCCCAAGGCTCGGCGCCGCTCGCGCAACCGGCGCCCGATGTGGGCGTCGATGCCATCGCTGTCGCGCCGACCGCGACGACCTCGCTTGCTGTTACCCGTCATGCTTCCTCGGCGGCGTCATCCAGGCCAGCGCCGTTCCGGCCAGCATTGGGAAAAAAATCCGTTACCTAAATTGGGCCTGCTGTCTAGATAAAATTGTCGCTATTGCGCCGGAGCGGCGCCCAGTGGCGGGATTCGTCGGATTCCTGAACCGACGGATGGAGCCAGGGGCCCCCGATATCGCGCATCGCGCGTGCGACCACTCGTTCGATCAACGCGTGGGGGCCGATTCGGTGCCGGGGAGCGGCTAGCTCGACCGTGGCCGGTAGTCGGCGACCGAGATGTACTGATTGGGCCACGGCAGGGCGTAGCCCTGCTCGGTGGCGGCGTGGCGGGTCCAGTAGGGGTCGTACAGGTGGGCGCGCGCCAGCACGCACAGGTCGGCGCGTCCCGCCACCAGGATCGAGTTGACGTCAGCGTAGGACGCGATGTTGCCCACCGTCATGGTGGCGATGCCGGCCTCGTGGCGCACCCGGTCGGCATAGGGGGTCTGATACAGGCGGCCGTAGACCGGCCGCGCGTCGCTCGTGGTCTGGCCCGTGGACACGTCGACGATGTCGCAGCCGTGCGTCTTCAACAGCCGGGCGAGCGCCACGGCGTCGGCTCCATCGAAGCCGCCCGGCACCCAGTCGGTCGCCGAGATCCGCACGCTGATCGGCTTGGCGGCCGGCCACGCCGCGCGCACCGCGTCGAACACCTCGAGCGGAAACCGCGCGCGCGCTTCCAACGTCCCGCCATAGTCGTCGGCGCGCCGGTTGGTCAGCGGCGACAGGAAGCTCGACAGCAGATAGCCGTGGGCGAAATGCAGCTCGATCAGGTCGAAGCCGGCGGCGTCGGCGTAGCCGGCGGCGCGCACGAAGTCGTCGCGCACGCGGTCCATGTCGGCGCGGTCCATCGCCTTGGGCACCTGGCTGTGCGGCAGGTACGGCAGCGCCGAGGCGGCGATCAGCGGCCAGTTGCCGGACTCCAAAGGTTCGTCGATGCCCTCCCACAGCCGGCGCGTCGAGCCCTTGCGCCCGGCATGCGCGAGCTGGATGCCGATCTTGGCCGGGCTGTTGGCGTGGACGAAGTCGACGATGCGCCGCCACGCCGCCGCGTGCTCGGGCTTGTACAGGCCGGCGCAGCCCGGGCTGATGCGCGCCGCGCGCGCGATGTCGGTCATCTCGGTGATCACGAGCCCGGCGCCGCCGATCGCCCGGCTGCCGAGATGCACGAGATGCCAGTCGTTCGGCAGGCCGTCCTCGGCCGAGTACTGGCACATCGGCGAGACGACGACGCGGTTGGGCAGCACGAGCTCGCGCAGGCGGAACGGCGTGAACATCGGCGGCGGCGGCGGCTGAGCGGCGACGTTGACGCCGCTCTGGTTGGCCGCCCGCGCGGCGAACCAACGGTCGAGCCGGTCGACGAACGCCGGGTCGCGGCGCTTCAGGTTCGCATGCGTGATGCGCAGCGAGCGCGTCAGCAGGCTGGCGGCGAACTCGAGCGGCGCGAGCCGGCCGAAATAGCGTTCGGTCTCCTCGAACCATTGCAGGCTGGTCTGGGCGGCGCGCTGGGTCGACTCGACCTGCGGCCGCCGCTCGGCCTCGTAGGCCGCCAGCGCCTCGGGCACCGCCGCGTGGCGTCCGAGCGCGGCGGCGAGCGCGATCGCATCCTCCATCGCGAGCTTGGTGCCCGAGCCGATCGAGAAGTGCGCGGTATGCGCGGCGTCGCCGACCAGCACGACGTTGTCGTGCCACCAGCGCGCGCAGCGCACGATCGGAAAGCTGCGCCACACCGCCTTGTTCTTGAGCAGCCGGTGGCCCGCGAGCACGTCGGCGAACAGCCGCTCGCAGAACGCCACGCTGGCGTCCTCGCTCGCCTGCTCGAGGCCGGCCTTGCGCCAGGTCGCGTCCGTGGTCTCGACGATGAAGGTCGAGTGGCGGTCGTCGAACTGATAGGCGTGCACGCGCCACAGGCCGTGCGCGTCCGCCTTGAAGAGGAACGTGAACGCGGGCAGCCGGAGCGTCGAGCCGAGCCAGATGAACTTGTTGGGCCGGAAGTCGATCCGTGGCTCGAACGAGGCGGCGTGCAGCCCGCGCACCCGGCTGTTGGCGCCGTCGGCCGCGAGGATCAGGTCGGCGCCGCGATAGGCGTCGAGATCGCCGACCTCGCGCTGATATTCGAGCTCGACCCCGAGCGCGGTCGCACGCGCCTGCAGGATGTCGAGCAGCCTGACGCGCGACAGGCCCGAGAAGCCGTGCCCGGTCGAGGTCACCACCTCGCCCTGATAGTGGATGTCGATGGCGTCCCAGTGCGCGAAGGCGCGCGTGATCTCGTCGTAGGTCGGCGGGTCGGCGTCGGCGAGATTGCCGAGCGTCTCGTCGGAGAACACGACGCCCCAGCCGAACGTGTCGTGCGGCCGGTTGCGCTCGACGACGCGCACGCGATGCGCGGGGTCGGCGCGCTTCATCAGGATGCCGAAGAACAGCCCGGCCGGCCCGCCGCCGATGCTGACGATGTCCATCGGCGCCATTTAAGCGTGGCGGATCGCGTCTTCGAAGCGCTTTCTCGGTGGGCTCACAGCCTCTCGGCCGACAAAGCCATCGTCCTCGGCCTTGTACGCCTTGTGCCGAGCATGACGATGGGGACGGTGCGGCGCGCGGCGTTACGACGCTCGCCGTGGGACGCGACCCTTCACCGCGTTGGCGCGGGCCGCGTAGGTGATGCGCCCGTCGGCGTCCGCCGGCAGGCGCGCGCGCACGGCGCTCTTGAGCCGTTCGACATCGGCTGCCGGCATGCCGGCGACCGTCGGTCCGATGGCCGGTCCGAGCAGGGTGGTGGTCCAGAAGTCGTCGAAATCGGCGAACCCTCGACGCACGACGATCTCGCGCGTCGCGACGTCCTCGAGCGCCGCGCCCGTCCACAAGCCGTGCAGCGCCTCGATCCGCGAGGCCTCGAAGCTCGGCGGCAGCGGCGGCGTCAGTCCCATCGCGCGCATCTCGGCTTGGATCGGCTCGAACGGCAGTCCGCCGCCGACCACGTCCCACGCATAGGCCGCCACCACGCCGCCGGGTTGAACCACCCGCACCAGCTCGGCGACGCCCTTGGCGGGATCGGGAACGAAGAAGATCACCAGCGCCATGGCGGCGGCATCGAACCGAGGCTCGGCGAACGGCAGCGCCATGGCGTCGCCCAGACGAAACGTCGCCATGCGGGCCGCCGGTCGCGTGCGCGCGAACGCCAGCTGCGCATCCGACGGATCGATGCCCTCGATCGCGGCGGGCGCGCAGCGCTCGATGACGAGCTCGGTGAAGGCGCCGTTGCCGCAGCCGACGTCGAGCCAGCGCAAGCCCGGGGGCGCGGCCAGCCAATCGAGAAAGACGTCGCCCGCAAGCCGGCTCCAGGCCCCCATCACCCGTTCGTAGGCGGCGCCGTCGTCGAACCGGATTTGCTGCTCGGCCATCGGTGTCTCCCGTCGTGCGACCGGCCCCTCGTCGCGTGTCGGCCGGTGGCGGCTAGAGCTCCTGGTTGATCAGGGCGGCGCCGGCGGCGAGCGCGCGCAGCTTGCCGGACGCAGCCGGACGCGACAGCGGGGCCATGCCGCAGTCGCTGCACGCGAACAGCCGGCCGGGCTCGACGTAGTCGAGCGCCGCGCGCAAGCGGGTGGCGACCGCGTCGGCCGTCTCGACCGTCTCGCTGCCGACATCGACGACGCCCAGCAGCACGTCCTTGCCGGCGAGGCTCTCGATCACCGCGACGTCGACGCCGCTCGCCGCGGTCTCGATCGAGACCTGGTCGATGCTCGATCTGGCCAGCAGCGGCAGCGTGTGCTCGTAGTGCGTCCAGTCGCGGTTCTGCGCCTTCCAGCGCTTCACCAGCTCGGTGCCGTAGCCGTAGCAGATGTGCACCGCCGTGGTCGCGGTCACCCCGCGCGCCGCGCGCTCGAGCGCCGCCATGCCCCAGTCCTTGACCTTGTCGACATAGACGTTGAAGCAGGGCTCGTCGAACTGGACGACGTCGGCGCCGGCGGCGCTGAGCGCCAGCGCCTCGCGGTTGAGGATCTCGGCGAAGCGCAGCGCGAGATCGGCCTCGCCGCGTCCGCCGACGGTGTCGAGCAGGCTGTCGACGATGGTCATCGGTCCCGGCAGCGTCACCTTGACGGGACGGTCGGTCAGCGCCTTGGTCGCCTTCAACGCGTCGACGAAGATCGGCTGGTCGTAGTCCGGCCCGCCGATCAGGCGCGGCACCCGGGTCTCCTCGCGATAGCGCTTGCCGCGCACCGCCTTGAGGCCGAGCGTCTCGGTGTCGATGCCGCCCAGGCCGGCGAAGAAGCCCCAGATGTAATGGCGCCGCCGCTGCTCGCCGTCGGTCACGCAATCGAGGCCGGCGGCCGCCTGCTCGGCGACCCACAGCCGCACCGCGTCCTCCTGGGCCTCCGCGAGGTGGGCGGCCGGCACGCGCCATGCCGTGACGACCTCGCCGGTCTCGGCGAGCCAGCCCGGCTTCGGCAGGCTGCCGACGATGGTCGCGCGCACGCGCGGCGCGTCGTCCGGCGTCATGGGTCGAGATCCTGCCAGCCGGCGCGCCGCAGGCCCTGGTCGACGTGCTGGCGCGCGGCGGCGTCGCGAAAATAGAGCCGCGCCGCGAAGTCGCGCCGCGTCATCAGCGGCTCGTCGTTGCGGATGCCCTCGACGATCGAGGCGCCCGACTCGTAGCCGAGCTGGCCGCGGCTCGCCGCCAGGATCTGGCGCACCAGCCAGTGGTCGCGCGCGAGGCCCGCCGCGCGCAGGGCGGCGCGCTCGGCGACCTCGTAGCGGCGCAGCTGGTAGTAGGCGGCGGCGAGCGCCGGCAGCACCTTGACCTGCTGGCGCTCGCTCGGGTCGCGCACCAGGGCGTGCTCGAGCGCCGCCACCGCGTCGTCGAACTTGCCGTCGCACAGCAGCACCAGGCCGCGCAGCGTGTGGGCGTCGGCCAGCGCCGGTTGCAGGGTCAAGGCCTCGCCCGCCTCGGCGGCCGCCTTGTCGAGATCGTTGCGGAACAGCGACACCTCGCCCAGCACGACGCGCCCGAAGGCGTATTTCGGCCGGATCGCGACCACGCGGCGCGCCACCGCGTCGGCCTTGAGCAGCGCGCGTCCGGGATCGGCCGCCCAGCCGCGCTGGCGCTCCTGCAAGAGGCACATCGCGATCCCGGCGGCGGCGGCGGCATAGTTCGGGTCGGCGTCGAGCGCCGCCCAGAACAGGCGCTGCGCCTCGGCGGTGTCCTCGGGGTTGTTGCGGTTGTAGAGCCAGAGGCCGCGCTGGGTCTGGCGCTCGGCGTCGATGTTCTTGGCCTCGCCGGCCTGCGCGAGCTCGGGCGGCGTCGCGCTCGGCATCTGGTCCGACTCGAGCAGCGCGCCGCCGATGTTCGCGGTCTCGTCGACCTCCTTGGGATCGGGCTCGACGCGATAGATGCGCACCGGCTCGGCGCGGTCGTTCAGCGACTGCGCGCCCAGCGCCTCGAAATCGACGCCGACCCGACCGGTCACCCGGTCGTAGATCGCGCCCGACACGCACACGTTGCCGGGGTCGGCCATGTCCTGCAGGCGCGAGGCGACGTAGACGCCGTCGCCGACGATGGTCTCGCCGTTCGAGATCACGTCGCCGAAATCGACGCCGATGCGCAGGCCGCTGTCGCCCGCCGGCGAGCGCTGCAGCGCGACCGCGCAGCTCACCGCGGCGAACGCGCTCGAGAAATGCGCGGCGACGCGACGGCCCGGCAGATCGACCACGGTGCCGTCGTGCTGGGCGATCACCGGCCGGAGCCCGGCGAACCCCGCGCGCGGATCGGGCGCATCCGGGTCGGGGTCGGGCGCGAGCTCGACGACCAGGATCGCGGTCGGTTTCATGTCGGTCGACGGAGCGGTCATCGCCTGTCGGGGGTCATCCCGCGCGTGCCATTCAAGCCGACGTCGCGGGCTTTGACAATTGCGCCGCCGGGCGCGGCGCGCGGCCCAGCGTGATGCCGCCGACCACCAGCGCGGCGCCGACGATCTGGATCGCGGTCAGGGTCTGGCCGAGCAGCAGGTAGCCGAAGACCATGCTGTAGACCGGCTCGATGTTGAGCACGAGCGCCGACTTGACCGGGCCGAGCAGCGCGATCGCGGTGTAGAGCCCGATCGCGCCGCACACGTAGCTCAAGGTGGTGCCGCCGAGACCGAGCCAGCCGACCGCGTCGTCGGGCACGCGGAAATGGCCGAGCACGACGCAGATCAGCGCGTAGAGCACCGCCGCCGAGCCCAGCATGTGGACCGTGACCGGCCGCGGCGGGTTGCGCGCCATCACGACGCTGCTGAGCACCAGCTGGGCCGTGAAGCCGAACGCGGCGGCCAGCGCGAACGCGATGCCGAGCGGCGCCGGCATGGTGCCGCCGCTGAGATTGAGGGCGAGCGCGAGCCCGAGGAAGGCGAGGCCGAGCGCGCCGGCGGCGCGCGCGGTGAAACGCTCGCGCCCGGTCGTCCAGGCGACCACTCCGGTCATCAGCGGGTAGAGGTAGAAGGTCAGCACCGCCAGCGCGACCGGCATCAGCGAGACCGCCTGGTAGAGGCTCCAGGAATAGAATGCCACCAGGCTGCCGAGCGCGAGCGCGGCATGGCGCGCGCGCCTCGGCAGGACGATCTGGCTGCCGCGCACCCGGAGCGCCACGAACAGCGTGAGCGCCGCGGCGCAGGTCCGCACGGTGGTCACGGTCAGCGGGTCGGTGCCATGGCGGAACGCCAGCCCAGCGAGCGCCGAGCCCGCGGCGAACGTGCCGGCGACCGTGAACGCGAGCGCGACGCCGAACCACGGCCGGGTGTGAATCATGCGGTGAACGGGGCTGCGCTGGCGGACGACGAAACGACAGTGATAGGCCACCGCCCGGTCGATCACAATGGAGCGCGCTCGTTCCGACGGTTGCGCCGCGCGGCCGGCTGGTCGATGGTGGCGCCCAGCGACTTCCGCCACCCCAGCCGCACGCGGGACCCTGCGCCATGGCGAGCATCCCCCACGAGACCATGACCGTCGTCGAGATCACCAAGCCGGGCGGGCCCGAGGTGCTGGCGCTCGGCCGCCGGCCGGTGCCGCGGCCGGGGCCGGGCGAGCTCCTCATCAAGGTCGCGGCCGCCGGGGTCAACGGCGCCGACCTGTCGCAGCGCGAGGGCCGCTACCCGATGCCGCCGGGCGCGCCCGACGTGCTCGGCCTCGAGGTCTCGGGCACCGTCGCGGCGGCCGGCCCGGGCACCAGCCGCTGGCGCGTCGGCGATCAAGTGTGCGCGCTCGTGCTGGGCGGCGGCTATGCCGAGTATTGCCTCGCCGCCGAGGCGCATTGCCTGCCGATCCCGCACGGCGTCGACCTGGTCGCCGCGGGCGGCCTGCCCGAGGTCGTCATGACGGTGTGGATCAACGTGTTCGAGCACGGCGCGCTCAAGCCGGGCGAGACCTTGCTGGTGCACGGCGGCGCCAGCGGCATCGGCACCACCGCGATCCAGCTCGCCCGCCTGCTCGGCTCGCGCGTCATCGCGACCGCCGGCAACGCCGACAAGTGCGCGGCCTGCACCAAGCTGGGCGCCGTGCACGCGATCGACTACCGGCGCCAGGACTTCGTCGCCGGCGTCAAGTTCGCGACCGACGGCGCCGGCGTCGACGTCATCCTCGACCTGGTCGGCGCCGAGTATCTCGCGCGCAACCTCGAGCTCCTGAAGCTCAACGGCCGGCTGGTCATGATCGCCTTCCTGGGCGGCCACACGACCCAGGTCGACCTGCGCATGATCCAGTCGAAGCACGCGGTGGTCACCGGCTCGCGCCTGCGCCCGCGCTCGCACTGGGAGAAGCAGCGCATCCGCGACGTCGTCGAGCGCGCGGTGTGGCCGTTCTACGCGAGCGGCGCCGCGGTGCCGGTGATCGACTCGAAATTCCCGCTCGGCGAGGCGCGCCAGGCCCACGAGCGCATGCAGTCGGGCAAGCACATCGGCAAGGTCCTGCTGCTGCCGTGACGTGCGGATCGGCAATTGCCTGGTCGTCATTGCGAGGAGCGGAGCGACGAAGCAATCCAGTGGGCGGTACAAGTCGACACGCGCTCTGGATTGCTTCGCTTCGCTCGCAATGACGTGGGATGGATGGAAGCGGAAGCCAAGTGACTGATACGATGCTCCCGAGCCAGCGCGCGCTGTTCGACATTCCGCGCGAGGTCGCCTACCTGAATGCGGCGTCGTGGAGCCCGCTGCCGCGCGCGGCGCAGGACGCCGGCCGCGCGGCGGTCGCGCGCAAGGGCCAGCCCTGGCGCCTGGCGCCCGATTTCGCGGCGGGCCAGCACGAGCGCGCGCGCCGCGCCGCCGCGGCGTTGATCAATGCCGACCCCGCCGACGTCGCGCTGATCTCCTCGGTCGGCTACGGCGTGGCGACCGCCGGCAAGCTGCTCGCGCCGGCCGCCGGCACGCGCGTGCTCGTGCTCGCCGACGATCATTCCTCGCCGGTGCTCGAATGGCTGACCCGCGCGCCCGGCCAAGGCTTTTCCGTCGAGACGGTGGCGCGGCCGAACGACGGCGACTGGACCGCCGCGCTGCTCGCCGCGCTCGAGCGGCCCGGCGCGCCGCCGGCGGCGCTCGCCTCGATCTCCTCGGTGCACTGGTCGGACGGCGGGCTGATCGACCTGGCGGCGGTCGCCGCGGCGCTGCGCCGCCAGGGCGCGGCGCTGCTGATCGACGCGACCCACCATGTCGGCGTGCTGGCGTGCGACGCGCGCGCGCTCGATCCCGACTTCCTGGTCTTCCCGACCTACAAGTGGGTGCTCGGACCTTACGGGCGCGCCTTTCTCTACGTCGCCAAGCGCCGCCAGGACGGCGTGCCGCTCGAGCAGACGAGCTACGGACGGCGCGCCGTCGCGGCCGAGCGCGCGCCCTATTTCGCCGACACGGCCTATGTCGACGGCGCGCGGCGTTTCGACATGGGCGAGCGCGACCACTTCATCTCGCTCGAGATGGCGGTGATCGGCATGGAGCTGGTGGCGTCGTGGGGCGCCGCCGCGACCACGGCGCGGCTCGCCGCGCTGACCGACCGTCTGGCGCAGGGGCTCGAAGGCGTGCGCGGCGTGTCCGTGCCGGCGCGCCGCGTGCGCGCGCCCCACATCCTCAGCCTCGCGTTTCCCGGCGGTATGCCGGAGGGCCTGGTCGAGCGCCTCGCCGCCGAGCAGGTCTACGCGGCGCCGCGCCTCGGCCGCCTGCGCATCAGCCCGCACGCCTACAATGACGAGGCGGACGTCGATCGCTTCCTTGCGGTGTTCCGCCGGTTGATGGCGTAGCGGCACCTCGGCGTCGCACCAACGGACGCGGTCCAGCGACACGAGCAACCCCTGCTCATGTCACGCGCGGTGTGCGAAACCCGTCGTCATGGACAGGCAGTGTCGCAAGGATCGAGCGATGAACGGCGGACGTGTGCGCCGGAGGAGGGCCTGCATCCGGCCTGCCAATGCAGGGCGGCGGCGCCCGGTTGGACCGTCAATCAACCGCGCGCATGGCGCGCCAGTCGGGCTCGGCGGCCGACGCGAAGCCGGGGCAGGCGAGCGAGCCGATCGCGAGCTCGCCGTCGGTGAGGCGCAGGCGGACGGCGCCGTGGCTGCGCTCGTAGAGGTCGGGGTGGGCGGCCAGGAAGGCGTCCTGCTCGCCCGCCGGCAGCGCCGCCATGCCGTCGACATAGTGGTGGCCGTTGCGCTCGACATGCTCCAGCCCGAGGAAGGCGACCAGGGCGAGGTCCTGCTGAACGGCGAGCCCGGCCTGGGTCGTCAGGTCCTCGCCCGACATGAAGCAGGGCGATCCCGCGCGGCTGCGCTGGGCGCAGCGCGCCGCGTTGATCAGCGACTTGTAGAGGCCCTTGCAGCTCTTGCTCGACACGCCGCCATAGCCCAGCGCGAGCGCGCGCGGGAAGACGTCGAGCCCGTCGTCGGATTCGTCGATGATCACCGGCTTGAGCCGAGCCAGCGCGCCGACGTCGCGCGCCAGCGCCGCCTTGCGGTTGATCGGCTGCTCGATGAACGCGACGCTGTCGCACAGGCGCTGCAGCGCCGGCGTCTCCGTCATGCGTCGCCACAGCGCCAGCACCGCGTCGGCGTCCTCGTACTGCTCGTTGCCGTCGAGGGTCGAACGGTAGGGCAGGGCCGAACGGTCGAGCACACGAGCGATCGCGGTCAGCCGCGCGACGTCGGCCGCGAGATCGCCGCCGACCTTGAGCTTGAACCAGCGGTGCCGATAGGTCGCGACGACATCTTCGAGAGTCTCGGGCAGGCCGTCGTCTACGCGGCTCGCCGGATCCTGATCGGCCGCCGTGATGGGATCGACCAGCCCGACGGTGTGGCGCGCGGCGATGCGGCTGCGCGGCGCCTGCCGGGCCAGGAAGCCGTCGATGTCGAAGCCGTCGAGATCGGGCGCCAGGCCGGCGGGCGCGATGCCCGCGAGGTTGCGTCCGAGCGCCTGATAGACCGACACGCCGAGTTGCCGGCACAGCGCATCGAGCACGGCGCGATCGATCAGCGCCGGCCCGTAGCCCGCGATCAGCCGATTGAGCCCGCGCGCGCCGCAGCGCGCGATCTGCTCGGCATGATGCGCGGCGAAGTGGCCGAACGCGGTGCGCGGCGTGCGCTCGCCGAGATAGAGCCCACGTGCCTCGCGCAGCGCCGCGCGCAGCTGGTCGGCGTTGTCCTCGTCGGACAGCGCGAGGTCCTTGTCGAACCATTTGGGCGCCAGGATCTCGGCGGCCGCGCCCCAGCCGCCGCCGCCGTCGCGCAGCACGATGCGCGCGCGCACGAAGGCCTGGGTCGCCCGCGTCAGGGTGACGACGCCGAAGCGGAACGGCAGGCGCAACGCGACGTCGCGCTCGAACAATGCGATCTCGACGACGCGGAACACCGGCGCCGCGGTAGCTGTGCTCACGCGCGATCGCGCTCCGACAGCACGCGGTCGAACCGCTCGATCTGGGCGACCACGCGGCCGTACACCGAGTCGGCCGGATAGTGCCCGTCGGCGTCCGGCACGCCGGCCGGCCGGCCGGTCAAGAGCTCGATCACCTCGTCGACGCCGGCGGCTTCCCAGACGTGGAACTTGCCGGTCGCGATCGCGTCGGCGATGTCCTCGTGGAGCACGACGTTGAGGCGATTGGCCGTCGGGATCACGACACCCTGGGTGCCGGTCAGCGGGCCGGCAGCCTGGCAGGTGCGGAAGAAGCCCTCGATTTTGTAGGGCACGCCGCCGACCGGTTGGGTGCGGCCGCGTTGGTCGACCGAGCCCGTGATCGCGATGTCCTGGCGCACCGGGACGCCGGAGAGGTCGGACAGCACGGCGATCAGCTCGGCCATCGACGCGCTGTCGCCCTCGACGCCGCCGTAGCTCTGCTCGAACGTGATCGAGCAGTTGAACGACAGCGGCACCGTGCGCGCGAAGCGGCCGGCGAGGAAGCCCTGCAGCACCAGCACGCCCTTCTGCTGGATCGGGCCGCCGAGCTCGACGTCGCGCTCGATGTTGGAGACGCCGAGCCGGCCGATCGAGGCGCGCGCGGTGACCCGCGACGGCGCGCCGAAGGTGTGGTCGCCGGCGTCGCGCACGGTGAGCGCGTTGACCTGGCCGACCACCGCGCCCGTCGTGTCGATCGTGATGATGCCGCGCGCGATCACCTCGCGCACACGGTCCTCGATCAGGCCGTTGCGCCGCAGCCGGTTCTCGAGCGCCGCCGACACCGTGTCGTGGGTGATGTGGCGCGACTTGCCCGCCGGCGACAGCATGACGGCCTCGTCGACCAGATCGTCGATCAGCTCGAAGCGCGCCGTCAGCTTGTCGCGCTGATCGGACCAGCGCGCGGCGACCGCGAGCAGGCGCGTGATCGCCGAGTCGTCGCACGTCGTGTTGGCGTGCGTCTCGACGCGCTCGCGGATGCGCCGGGCGAAGATCGCGAGGTTGGCCGGCGTGGCGTCCATCCGGTCGTCGATCTCGGCCTTGATCTTGAAGTAGGTCTCGAAGTCCGGGTCGACGGCGAAGAAGGCGGAGTACCAGCGCGGCGCGCCGACGATCACGACCTTGACCTCGAGCGGGATCGGGCCCGGCCGCGGCGCGCCGGCGATCGGCGTCATGCCGGCGCGGTTCGGCTCCTCGATCCGGATCGCGCGGTCGCGCAGCGCGCCCTTGAGGAACTCCCAGGTCGCCGCGTTGCGCGCCAGCGCCTCGGCGCGCACCACCAGGATGCCGCCGTTGGCGCGATGCAGCGATCCGGCGCGCACCAGCGTGTAGTCCGTCTGCAGCGCGCCCATGCCGATCTGGCGGTACTCGATGCGGCCGAACACGTTCTCGTAGGTCGGATTGGCCTCGAGCACGACCGGCGGGTGCGGCACGCTCGAATTGTCGACCAGCAGGTTGACGGAATAGCGCCGCGCGGGCGGTTCGGGCGGCTCGGCGGCGTCCTCGGGCGGCGGCCGGAACAGGTCGAGATTCTCGACCACGTCGCTGCGCATCTCGGCGAGCCAGATCGCGATGTCGGCGTAGTCGGCGAACTCCTCGATCGCGCCCTCGAACAGCGGCGCCGTCACCTGCTCGGCGACCTGGCGGTTCAAATCGTTGACGTGCGCCGCCATGATGGCGCGTTCCTTGATCGCCCAACGCTTGATGTCGGCGAGGCGGTCGGCGAAACGCTGCCCCGCCTCGACCAGCGCGGCGCGCTGCTCCTTGGTCTCGGTGCGCTCGCCGTTGTGATTGTCCTCGGCGTTGAGCGCCGCCACCATGGCGCCCTGCGGCGTGTCGACGATGTCGAGCCCGTGCGCCTGCGCCTCCTCGCGCAGCGCCTCGACGCGCTTCTGGACCTCGTTGCGCAGCCGTTCGGCGGTCGCGCGCAGCTGGGTCTCGTAGTCCTCGCTGGCGAAGGCGTGGCGGATGGCGTCCTCGAGCTGGGGCACGAGCTCGCCGATGCGCCGCTGCAGCTGCCGGCCGACGCCCGGCGGCAGGCTGTAGGGGGCAGGGCTCAACGGGTCGCGGAAATCGTTCAGATAGATCCAGTCGGGCGGCGGCGCGCGCAGGGCGATCGCGCTTTCGAGAAACGCCAGGGTCGCGGTCATCCGGCCGCTGCGGTCCTCGCCGACCACGAAGATGTGGAAGCCCGGCTCGGTGACCGACAAGCCGAAGTCGAGCGCTTCGCGGGCGCGCCGATGGCTCGAGAGCGCGAACACGTCGGCGCTGGCCGCCACACCGAACGTGAATTGCGGCAGCCGCACCTCCTCGGCGGACAGCTTGCGGGCGGACACGCGGACGTCGGTCTCCCCTGTGGTTCCCGCGCACGGTGGAGAAGTTCCCCGCGCGGGTCAACGTGCTCGGCCCCCCGGACCGCGGTCCGCCGGGGGGCTGGGCGGTGCCGCTCAGCCGGTCGGCTCCGGCGGCTCCTGGGCGCGCTTCATGCCGTCATAGATGGCATCGAGCACGTCGCGCGACGCGTGCGGCTCGCCGGGCCGGAACAGGGCGCAGCCGACCGGCAGCGCCCCGGCGAGCAAGGCCAGGGCGAGCACCGCGAGGCGCCGCCACCGCCGGTCAGCTGGCGATGTAGAGGCCGCCATTGATGTGCACCGTCTCGCCGGTGATGAAGCTCGCCCAGTCGCTGCACAGGAAGGCGATCGTGCGCGCCACCTCCTCGGGCGTGCCGAGGCGCTTGAGCGGCGTCTGGTCGAGCAGCTGCGGTCCGCGCGCCTCGAGGAGCGGCACCACCATCGGGGTGTCGATCAGGCCGGGCGACACCGCGTTGACGCGCACGCGCGGCGCCAGCTCCACCGCGAGCGAGCGCGTGAAGCTCAGCACCGCGCCCTTGGCGGCGGCGTAGTGGGCGTGCTGGTAGCTGCCGCGGTGGCCCGCCATCGAGGCGATGTTGACGATCGCGCCGCCCTCGCGCAGCGCCTTGGCCGCGGCGCGACAGCTGTAGAACACGCCGTCGAGGTTGACCGCGATGCTCTGGCGCCATTGCTCGTCCGTCATGGTGCCGACCAGCTGGTCGAGATAGAGCCCGGCGCCGGTCACCAGGAAGTCGATGCCGCCGAAGCGCTCGCGCGCCAGCGTCACCGCGGCCTCGCTGTCGGCCGATCGGGTCGCGTCGCCCTTGAGCGTGACGACATGCTCGCCGGTCTCGTCGAGCTCGGCGCCGAACGCCGCGAGGCCGTTCTCGTTGAGGTCGCTCAGGACCAGACTGGCGCCGAGCTGGCGGAACAGGCGTGCGACCGCCCGCGTGATCCCGCCGTTGGCGCCGGTCAGCAGCAGGACCTTGCCGCCGAAGTCGAACATGGACGTCGCCTCCCGCCGTCAGCCGCCGTCAGGACGAAACCGTGAGCACGATCTTGCCGATATGCGCGCTGCTCTCCATCAGGCGATGCGCCGCGGCCGCCTCGGCCAGCGGGAAGGTCTGATGGATCAGCGGCTTGATCTTGCCCTGGTCGAGCAGCGGCCAGACCTTGTCGGCGAGCGCGCGGGCGATCTCCGCCTTCTGCGCGACCGGGCGCGCCCGCAAGGTCGAGCCCGTCAGGGTCAGACGCTTCAGCATCATGGGCATGAAGTCGAACTCGACCTTGCTCGGCTTGAGGAAGGCGATCTGCACCAGCCGACCCTCGACCGCGAGCGCCGAGACGTTGCGCTGCAGATAGTCGCCGCCCACCATGTCGAGCACCAGCTCGACGCCCCTGCCCTGGGTCAGCTCCTTGGCCCGTTTGACGAAGTCCTCGGTGCGGTAGTTGATCGCCGCGTCGGCGCCGAGCGTGCGGCAGGCCGCGCACTTCTCGTCGGAGCCCGCGGTCGCGATCACGCGCGCGCCGAACGCGTGCGCGAGCTGGATCGCCGTCGTGCCGATGCCGCTGGTGCCGCCGTGGATCAGGATGGTCTCGCCGGCCGCGAGCCGGCCGCGCACGAACACGTTGCTCCACACCGTGTAGAACGTCTCGGGCAGCGCCGCCGCCTCGATCATCGAGAAGCCGTTGGGCACGCGCAGGCATTGCGGCGCGGGGGCGGCGCAGTACTCGGCATAGCCGCCGCCGGTGACCAGCGCGCACAGCGCGTCGCCGAGCTTCCAGCCGTCGGCGCCGGCGCCCAGCGCCACCACGGTGCCGGCGATCTCGAGCCCGGGGATCGGCGAGGCGCCCGGCGGCGGCGGGTAGCTGCCCTGGCGCTGGATCACGTCGGGGCGGTTGACCCCGGCGGCCGCGACCTTGACGAGCAGCTCGCCCGTCTGCGGCTGCGGCACCGGGCCGGTCGCCGGCACCAGCACCTCGGGCGGTCCCGATCCCTTGATGTCGATGAAGCGCATCGTGTCGGGAAGCTGGACCATCGACGGGTATCCCTTTCATTGGTCGCCCCCAACCCTCGCCCTCCGCTCGGCAGCCGAGGGCGCGAGCGCCTTCGGTCGGGGGAGGGGGCGCGAGTTGAGAGCGGTGACGCTCCCTCACTCTGACTCCTTCCCCCCTTGCGGGGGAAGGTTGGGATGGGGGGTG
>DATJNS010000158.1:0-15038 GCA_035507915.1 Candidatus Sulfotelmatobacter sp. | reverse complement strand
ACGCTCTCCTGGTCGCGCTGCGCATAGGTGTAGAGCTGCTCGTGACGCTGGTGGAAGCGCTCGACGATCTGCGGCAGCGGATCGGGCACGCGCCAATCCACGCCGTCCAGGGGCACGTTGATCTCGAAGATCTGCTCGCCGTAGCGCATGTCGACCGAGCGGTCGCAGCGCGCGGGCCCGTCGAACGAGGCGCGCAGCCGCGCCATGCCCTCGGCCTCCATCGCGTCGAACAGCCGCTTGACGCCGGCGCCGTCGAGCCGGCCGGCGTCGCCGACATGGCTGCGCACCACCTCGAAGCGCAGGTCGGTCGCCAGCATGCCCCAGGCCGACAGCACGGCGGCGACCCGCGGCACGATCACGCGCTCGAGATCGAGCTGGCGCGCCACGTCGGTGGCGTGCAGTCCCGAGGCGCCGCCGAACGACAGCAGCGCGAAACGGCGCGGATCGACGCCGCGCCGCACCGAGACCAGGCGCACGCCCTCGGCCATCGTGGTGTTGACGATGCGGTGCACGCCCTCGGCCGCCGCGAAGCGGTCGAGGCCGAGCGCCGCGGCGATGCGATCGATCGCGTTCTCCGCGGCGGTGCGGTCGAGCCGGCGCCGGCCGCCGAGGAAGCCGTCGGGATCGAGATAGCCGAGCACCAGGTTGGCGTCCGTCACCGTCGCCGCGGTGCCGCCCTTGGCGTAGCACGCCGGCCCGGGATCGGCGCCCGCGCTCTCCGGCCCGACATGCAGGATGCCGCCCGTGTCGACATGCGCGATCGAGCCGCCGCCGGCGCCGATGCTGACGATGTCGAGGCTGTTGAGCGCGATGCGGTGACCGCCGACGCCGCGGTCCATCACCAGGGTCGGCGCGCCGTCGACGATCAGCGAGATGTCGGTCGAGGTGCCGCCCATGTCGAACGGGATCAGGTTGCCTTCACCGAGCAGCTGGGCGGCGTAGCGGCTGCCGGCGACGCCGCCGGCCGGGCCGGACAGCACCGCGCCGGCGGCCAGCCGCGCCGCGTCGGCGATCGGCAGCACGCCGCCGTGCGACTGCATAATGAGCACCGGTCCGCCGTAGCCCGCGGTCGTCAGGCGCTCGCCGAGCCGGGTCAGGTAGCGCGCCAGCACCGGGCCGACATAGGCGTTCACCGCGGTGGTCGAGAAGCGCTCGAACTCCTTGATCTGCGGCAGCACGTCCGAGGACAGCGACACGTAGGCGCCGGGCAGCAGGGCGGCGAGCCGCTCGGCGGTCGCGCGCTCGTGGCGCGGGTCGCGCCAGGCGTGCATGTAGCAGACCGCGACCGCCTCGACGGCGGCCGCGCGCAAGGTTTCGATCGCGGGGTCCAGCGAGCCCGCGTCGAGCGGCGTCTCGATGCGGCCGTCGGGCCGCATGCGCTCGCGCACCGGCACGCGCAGCGCACGAGGCACCAGCTGCGCCGGCGGCGGCTGGCGCAGATTGTAGCGGTCGGATTTCAGGCCCTCGCGCATCTCGACGACGTCGCGGTGGCCTTCGGTGGTCAGCATGCCGACCTTGGCGCCCTTGCCCTCGAGCAGCGCATTGGTCGCGACCGTCGTGCCGTGCACGATGCGGTCGGTGTCGTGCAGCAGCGCCGACAGCGTGATGCCGAGCGTCTCGGCCAGGCGCGCGAGCCCGTCGATCACGCCGGTCGAGGGATCCGCGGGTGTCGAGGGGACCTTGGCGAGCGTGGCGCGGCCGCGCGCGTCGACCGCGACCAGATCGGTGAACGTGCCGCCGACGTCGATGCCGATGCGCAGCATGTCAGCGCCCGGGCTTGCGGGTCACGAAACCGCTCGTGATGTCGCCCGCGCGCGCGGCGGCGCTGCGCCGCCGCGGATCGCCCCAGCCGCCGCCGCCGCCCGACTCGATCACGAAGCGGTCGCCGGGCCGGATCTCGAGCCCGGTCTCCTTGGTGCGGATCTCGCGCGTCGGCCGGCCGGCGGATTCGAGAACGTAATGGTGCGGCGCCCCGTCGGCGCCGCCCAAGATGCCGCACGCGCCGTGGCGCACGCCGTCGCCCGCCGTGTTGCCGACCGCGGGCTCGGCGATCTCGGCCACCATCTCGAGCACGCCGCCCGGGCCGCCGCGATACTCGCCGTCGCCGCCCGAGTCGGGGCGGAACTCGTGGCGCGCGAAGAACAGCGGGAAGCGCACCTCGGTGACCTCGAGGCTGCCGAACTTGATGCCGCCGGCCGCCTGCCACTCGCCGGCACCCGGCCAGCCGTCGCCGGCGGGCGACGCGCCGCCGCCCGGGCGCGCCTGGAACAGGTGCCAGATGAACGGCTTGCCGGAGCGCGGGTCGCGTCCCTGGATGGCGATGCGGAAGCGCCGGCCCCAGCCCGCCATGGCGCGGTCCGGGCAGGCCGGCGCCAAGGCCTTGATGATCGCCTCGATGATCTCCTGGCTGCAGTGGTTGGTCGCCAAGGTGACGGGCGCACCCTCGTTGGCCCACACCACCGTGCCGGGCTTGGCCTTGACGGTGACGGGGCGGAACGCACCGTCGTTCTTGGGCGTGTCGGGGTCGATCAAATAGGCGAGCGCGACCGCGACGCCGGCGCGCATGTTGGGGTACGACGAGTTGACGAAGCTCGTGACCTGCGGGTCGGACTCCGTCAGGTCGACGATCAGGTCGCTGCCCTGCTTCGTCACGGTCGCGCGGATCGCGATGTCCTGGTTGCCGCGGCCGTCGTCGTCGAGCAGCGCTTCGCCCTTGTAGACGCCGTCCTTCCAGGTCGCGATGACGGCGCGCGATTGGCGCTCGGCGCCGTCGAGGATCGCCTCGATCGCCGCATGGGTGGTCGGCCAGCCGAACTCGCCGGCGAGCGCCAGCAGCCGGCGCTCGCCGACGCGCGCCGAGCCGATCATGGCGTTGAGATCGCCGCGGAAGTCGCGCGGGTGCCGCACGTTGGTCGCGATCATCTCGAGCACGTCGCGGCGCACCTCGCCGCGGTCGTAGAGCCGGAGCGGCGTGATCCGGATGCCTTCCTGCCAGATGTCGGTGGCGCTGGCGTTGTAGGCGCCGTGGGTGGCGCCGCCGATGTCGCTCTGGTGCGCGCGGTTGATCGACCAGAAGCGCGGGGCATCGCCCTCGAACACCGGCACGAACGCGGTCAGGTCGGGCAGATGGTTGCCGCCGTGATAGGGGTCGTTGAGCAGGAAGATGTCGCCCGGATGGATGTCGTCCTTGAAGAACGCGGTCATCGCCTGCGCGGCGTAGGGCAAGGCGCCGACGTGGATCGGGACGTGCTCGGCCTGCGCGATCAGGCGGCCGTCGAGGTCGCAGATGGCGGTCGAGAAGTCGCGGCTCGAGTTGAGGATCTGGGAATAGGCGGTGCGCAGCATGGCTTCGCCCATCTCCTCGACGATCGCGAGCAGACGATGCTGGATCACCGAGGCGACGATGGGATCGACGTGAGTCATGGCGGTTCCGAGCTTTGACGCGCGCCCCGGAGTGTGGAGCGGGGCCGCGCGGCGCGTCCAGCCGTAGTTTCCGCGCGGCGCGGCGTCGCAGCCGCCGCGGAGTTGCGGCGCCTGCTCATCCGTTCCATGCTCGGTTGCCGAGCGGGAGGACATCGTCATGGACGTTCGCGACGGCTTCATCGCCACGATCGGCAACACGCCGCTCATCAAGCTGCGCAAGGTCTCGGCGGAGACCGGCTGCACGATCCTCGGCAAGGCCGAGTTCCTCAATCCCGGCGGCTCGGTCAAGGATCGCGCGGCCTGGTACATCGTGCGCGACGCCGAGGCGCGCGGGCTCCTGAAGCCGGGCGGCGTGATCGTCGAAGGCACCGCGGGCAACACCGGCATCGGCTTGGCGCTGGTCGGCGCGGCGCGCGGCTATCGCACCGTGATCGTGATGCCGGAGACCCAGAGCCAGGAGAAGAAGGACATGCTGCGGCTGTGCGGCGCCGATCTGCGGCTCGTGCCTGCCGCGCCCTACAGCAACCCCAACAATTACGTGCGCTACTCCGGCCGCCTCGCCGACGAGCTCGCGGCCACGGAGCCCAACGGCGCGATCTGGGCCAACCAGTTCGACAACGTCGCCAACCGTCAGGGCCACATCGAGAGCACGGGCCCCGAGATCTGGACGCAGACCGACGGCAAGGTCGACGCGTTCGCCTGCGCGGTCGGCACCGGCGGCACGCTCGCGGGCGTCGGCATGGCGCTCAAGGCGCGCAACCCGAAAATCACGGTGGCGCTGACCGACCCGATGGGGTCGGGGCTCTACAATTTCTACGCCCATGGCGAGCTCAAGCCCGAGGGCAACTCGATCACCGAAGGCATCGGCAACAACCGCATCACCAAGAATCTGGAGGACGCGCCGATCGACGCCTGGCTGCGCGTCACCGACGAGGAGGCGCTGGGCGTGATCTTCGATCTGCTGCGCACCGAGGGTCTCCTGGTCGGCGGCTCGACCGGCATCAACGTCGCGGGTGCCGCCCAGCTCGCCCGCCAGCTCGGGCCCGGGCACACGATCGTGACGATCCTCGCCGACTACGGCACGCGCTATGCGACCAAGCTGTTCAATCCGGCCTTCCTGCGCGAGAAGGGCCTGCCGGTCCCGGATTGGCTGGCGAATTGATCCTCGGTACCGCGCCGATCAGACGTTCCGGCCGAGCCGTCGGTGCGGTAGAAGAATGCCGCTGCGGCGCCCTGCGTGGCGCGCCCAGCGCGGTATCCGAGGAGCGAGAACATGAAGACATTCCTGGCGGGCCTGCTTGGCGCGCTGCTGCTGATACCCGCGTCGCCCAGTCGCGCCCAATGGCACGATCACGAGCGCCACGAAGAGCACCACGAAGGCTGGCGCGGCGGCTTTCACGAGCACGACCTCGCTTTGTGGCGCGGCGGCGCCTGGTTTCATGGCGATCACGACGGCCGGCTCGGCTGGTGGTGGCGGGTCGGCCCGAGCTGGTACTTCTACCCCGCGCCGGTCTACCCCTACCCGGACCCTTACGTGCCGCCGGTCGCAGTGGCGCCCCCGCCGGCGCCCGGTCCGTACTGGTACTACTGCGCCAACCCGCAGGGGTACTACCCCTACGTGCCGCAGTGTCTCGTCCCGTGGCAGCCGGTTCCGCCAGGCTGAGCGGCGACCAAGATATGACGACAAATCCTGAGGTGACCCCCGCAATTGAGGGCCAATAACATCGCGTCCCTTACAAGAGAGACCGCGCAATAGCTAAAATTATCGAATAACCTAGGGATGTATTAATTTAATCCGCCGTACGATGGACCACGGCTGTGCGAGTGGCTCGGCCGTCGGCAACTCCTCCGGAGCCGTTGATGGTCTCCCGCCCGACGACGTTCTTCGTGTGCGGCTGTCCGAAATCAGGGACCACCTGGGTCCAGCTGATGCTCGACCATCATCCCGAGATCCGCTGCGCCGGCGAGAGCCAGCTCGTCACCCTGCTGCGGAAGTTCTCGCGCCTGATCGAGGAGCACAATCGCTTCCAACGTCAGCGCAACCGCGAGATCTTCGGCGAAATCCCGAGCCTGTCGCCGTTCCCCGAAATCGACCGCGACGACGAGATCTGGCTGTTCGACGCGCTGGTCGCGCGGATGTTCGACAAGGCGACGCAAAAGCCGGGCGTGCGCGCCGTCGGCGACAAGACGCCCAATGTCGCCGAGCATCTCGCCTGGTTTCAGGAGCGCGTTCCGCACGCCAAGTTCATCCATGTGATCCGCGACGGCCGCGACGTCGCGGTCTCGGGATGGCACCATCTGCGCCGGACCAGCACCGGCAGCGCGGGCAACGCGCTCGACAAGCGCATGGCGTTCCGCGACTACGCGCTGATGGCCGCGCAGGTCTGGCGCGACACCATCGCGCGCTCGCGCGCGGCGGCGGCCCTCATGCCGGGTCGCTATTTCGAGGTGCGCTACGAGGACCTGCAGGAGCATCCGGACGCGGCGCTCGATGCGATGCTGCGCTTCCTCGACGTGTCGAACGATGCGGCGCTGCGTGCGACCTGCATCGCCGAGTCGAGCTTCGCCGCCGTGACGGGCGGCCGTGCCGCCGGTCAGGAGGAGGCGAAGGCCTTCCTCCGCAAGGGCGTGTCCGGCGACTGGCGCAACTGGTTCGATCCGGAGCTCAATGCGGCGTTCGTCTCGATCGCGGGATCGCTGCTCACCGGACTCGGCTATCAGGCCGAAGCGACGGCGCGCGCGTCGTAACCGGCGGTCGCCGCGTCAGCGCTCGCGGATGCTTTCGTGGGCGTACCGGAGCACCGGCGACAGCAGGTACTCGATCACGCGGCGGCGGCCGGTCTTGATCTCGGCGGTGACCGCCATGCCGGGGCCGAGCGCGATGTCGCGGCCGTCGATCTCCATGCTGTCGCGATCGAGCGAAATCCGCGCGGTGTAGACCGGCTCCTGGGACGACGGCGGCGGCGCAGGCTGGCGCGCGTCGGCCGGCTGCTGCGGATTGCGCTCCGGCATCACGGCGTCGCGCGACAGCTGCAGCACCGTGCCGTGCAGCAGCCCGTATTTCGTGAAATTGAACGTCTCGACCTTGATCTCGACGGGATTGCCCTCGGCGACGAAGCCGATGTCCTTGTTCTCGACGGTCGCCTCGATCTCGAGCCGGCTGTCGCTCGGCACGATCACCATCAGCTGCTCCGCGGGCGTGACGACCCCGCCGACCGTGTGCACGGCGAGCTGCTGGACGGTGCCGTCGACCGGCGCGGTCAGGCGCTGCAGGTCGGTCTTCTTGGTCGCCTTGACGAGCTCCTGCGTCGTGCTGGCGATCTTCTGCTCGGCGCTCGCCAGGTCGCTGAGCGCGGTCCGCCGGTATTCGGCGGCCGCCTGGGCGCGGTTCTGCTCGATCGCCGCGAGCTCGGCGTCGGCCTCGGCCAGCCGGCTTTTTTGAACCAGCAGCTCGTGCTCGTACTCGGTCAGGTTCTGCTCGAGCTCGAGCGCGCTCATCTTCGACGACGTGCCTTGATTCGCCAGATAGCGCTTGATCTGGGCGCGCTCGCGCAGCATCGGGATCGCCGCGGTCAGCTTGTCGACGGTCGCCGCCACCGCCGCACGGTCGGCCTCGTGCTGCGCCTGCTGATGATCGAGCCCGGCGATCTTGGCGCGTTGCTCGGCCACCTGGTTGGCCGCGAGCTGGCGATAGAGCCGCACCTGGCCAGGGTCGGCCGCCGGCGGCGGTACGAAGGCGGTAGCCGGATCGGGCGCGTCCGACAGTGCCGCGCGCAGTCGCGCCGCGTCGAGCTCGGCGATCACCAGGTCCGAAGACTGCCGGTCGACCTCGGCGACGTTGGCGGTCGGGTCGAGCTCGACCAGGACGTCGCCGGCATGGACCGCCTGGCCTTCCTGCACGTGGATCGCGCGCACCGTGCCGATCTCGAACGGCTGCACGACCTTGGTGCGGCCGGTCGGGATGATCTTGCCGTGCGCCGTGGCGATCACGTCGACGTGGCCCAGGCAGGACCAGACGACCGCGATGACGAAGAACGACACGATCGCGTAGCCGATCGCGCGGCCGGCCGGCGATGCGGGCGTCTCGATGATCTCGAGCGCGGCCGGCAGGAACTCGCGCTCATGATCGACGTGGCGCGCGCGGCGCAGCGCCGCCAACGGCAGGCCGAAGAGCCGCGCGGCGCTCACGACGACGCCATCTGCAGCCGGTGGAGCTTGGCGTAGCGCCCGCCGCGCCGGATCAGCTCGTCATGGCTGCCGTCCTCGGTGACCGCCCCGGCCTCGATCGTGACGATGCGATCGGCGAAGCGCACCGCCGACAGCCGGTGGGCGATGATCAGCACCGTGCGGCCGGCGCAGATGCGCCGCATGTTGGTCTGGATCAGCTGTTCCGACTCGTAGTCGAGCGCGCTGGTCGCCTCGTCGAAGATCAGAATGCGGGGATTGGCGACCAGCGCGCGCGCGATCGCGATGCGCTGGCGCTGGCCGCCCGACAGGGTCGTGCCGCGCTCGCCGATCTCGGTGTCGTAGCCGAACGGCAATTGCGCGATGAACTCGTGGGCGCCGGCGAGCTCGGCGGCGGCGACCACCGCCTCGAGCGGCATCGCGGGATCGGCGAGCGCGATGTTCTCGCGCACCGGCCGGTTGAACAGCACGTTCTCCTGCAGCACGACGCCGATCTGGCGGCGCAGCCAGCTGGCGTCGATCATCGCGAGGTCGATGCCGTCGACCAGCACCCGCCCGGTCTCGGGCACGTGCAGGCGCTGCACCAGCTTAGCGAGCGTGCTCTTGCCCGAGCCCGACGGTCCGACGATGCCGACGACCTGGCCGGCCGGGATCGCGATCGAGACGTCGCGCAGCACCGGCGGCCCGTCGTGGCGATAGCGGAAGGTCACGGATTCGAAGCTGATGTCGCCGTTGATCGCCGGCAGCGAGCCGCGCACCGCGTTGCTGGTCGGCTCCGGATGGGTATTGAGGATGTCGCCGATGCGGTCGATCGAGATGCGCGTCTGCTGGAAGTCCTGCCACAGCTGGGCCAGTCGCAGCACCGGCGCGTTGACGCGCGCCGACAGCATGTTGAAGGCGACCAGCTCGCCGACCGTCAGGGATCCCTCGATCGCCAGGCGGGCGCCGAAGAACAGGGTCAGCGCGATCGTCAGCTTGTTGATCAATGCGGCGATCTGGCTCGCGACGTTGCCGAGGTTGGCGCTCGCGAAGCTGGCGCGCACGTAGGCGGCGAGCTGCTCGTCCCAGCGCCGCTGCATCTGCGGCTCGACCGCCATCGCCTTGACGGTCTCGATGCCGGTCACCGATTCGACCAGGAAGGCCTGATTCTCGGCGCCGCGCCGGAACTTCTCATCGAGCCGGCGGCGGAACAGCGGTGTCACCAGGATGCTGAGCGCGATGTAGAACGGGAACGCGCCGATCACGATCCAGGTCAGGGTCGCGCTGTAATAGAACAGCACCGCGAGAAACACGAACGTGAACAAGAGATCGATCGCCAGCGTCACGGCCGAGCCGGTGATGAAGCTGCGGACGTTCTCGAGCTCGCGCACGCGCGCGACCGAATCGCCGACGCGCCGCGCCTCGAAATAGGCGATCGGCAGCGCCAGCAGATGGCGGTAGAGCCGCGCGCCGAGCTCGACGTCGATCCGATTGGTGGTGTGGGAGAACACGAACGTGCGCAGGCCGCCGAGCACGACCTCGAAGACCGACACCACGATCAGGCCGAAGATCAGCACGTCGAGCGTGGACAGGCCGCGATGCACCAGGACCTTGTCGATCACGACCTGGAAGAACAGGGGCGTGATCAGCGCGAACAGCTGCAGGAAGAACGAGGCGGCCAGGACCTCGCCGAGCAGCCAGCGGTACTTGTGGATCGCGCCGAGGAACCACGTGACGTCGAACCGCCGGGCGAGCTCGCCGAGCGCCGCGCGGCGCGCCAGCAGCACCAGCCGGCCGTCCCACACGCGGTCGAGCTCGGCCCAGACGACGGTCTCCGGGCGCGGCTCGGCCGGGCGCTGGACCAGCGCCTTGCCGTCGCCCGCCTTGGCGAGCACGAAGAAGCCGCCGTCGCGGCCGAGCGCGATCGCCGGCAAGGGCGTGCTCGCGAGCCGCTCGGCGCGCGTCGCGACCAGCCGCGCGCGCAGGCCGAGCTGCCTGGCGGCGCGCAGCATGTCGTCCGCGGTCATCGGCCGGCGGCCGAGATCCAACTGGTGGGCGAGCTGCGCCGGATTGATCGCCACGCCGAGCACGCGCAGCACGAGCACGAAGCTGGCGAGCCCGGGATCAATCGGCGGAGGCGCGTCGGTCGCGGTCATGCCGTGCCACGGCTGAGGCGCCGCCGGACCCGCACGAGCCCGCAACGGCGCACGGACAGAGAGAACAGTCCGCCACTAGTGCAATTACAAGGTAAATTTTGCCTTAAACTCTTCGAGGAAGCCCTTGATTCGCGGGCCGCATCGACGCGCGGGCCGGGGCCTCGGCTCAATCGTCGGCGGCGCTCGCGTGGGGCAGCAGCGCGCCGTTGGCGTCGCCGAGCCGCGGCGCGGCGTTGCGCAGCGGCGGGCGCACGCCGTCGAACGAGATCGGCAGGGCCGGCAGGATGAAGTCCTCGCCGGGCGGCGTCTGGAGCAGGCCGACCGCCTTGGTCTGCGGCTCGTCCAGCAGCTCGGCGATCGAGTTGATCGGCGCGCACGGCACGCCGACGTCGGCCAGCCGGTCGATCCAATGCCGGCGCGGCGCGTCCTTGAGCACCGCCGAGATCAGCGCCAGCAGCGCGGGCTTGTGCTTGAGGCGCTCGCGGTTGGTCGTGAAGCGCGGATCGCGCGGCCATTCCGGATGCCCCAGCACATCGGCCAGCTTGGCGAACAGCCGGTCGTTGCCGGCGCAGATCAGGAACGGGCCGTCGGCCGCGTCGAACGCCTCGTAGGGCGTCATGCCGGGATGGCCCGAGGCATGACGCTCGGGCTGCTTGCCCTCGTTGACGTAGCCGCAGATCTTCTGGCCGGCCCACATCAGCGCGGTCTCGAACAGCGACGTGTTGACGATGCCGCCGCGCCCGGTGCGATGACGGCGCTCGAGCAAGGTGAGCGCGCCGATCACGGTCCACATGCCGGTGCCCATGTCGCACACCGAGGCGCCCATGCGCACGGGCGGCCCGTCGGGCTCGCCGGTGATCGCCGACAGGCCGGCGAACGCCTGCATGATCGGCTCGTAGCCGGGCGTCAGCCGCATCGGCCCCTGGTGGCCGTAGGCGCCCATCGCGCAATAGATCAGGCGCGGGAAGCGCTCGGTCAGGCGCTCGGCGCCGATGCCGAGCTCGTCGGCGCTGCCCGGCCGCAGGTTGTGGACCAGGATGTCGGCGGTCGCGAGCAGCGCCTCGAGCGCGGCGACGCCGGACGGCGACTTCAGGTCGATGGTGACCGACTTCTTGTTGCGGTTGAACTCGTGGAACGTCATCGAATCGCCGTAGCGGAACGCCGCGCCGATGCGCCGACCGTCGTCGCCGCCGTCCGGCCGCTCGACCTTGATGACCTCGGCGCCGAGATCGGCGAACACCGCGCCGGCGAACGGTCCGGCGAGCACCTGGCCGAGCTCGATCACGCGAATCCCGTCGAGCGGCAATCCGAGCGTCGTCGGGTCGGGCGTGGTCATGTCGTCTACTCCGCGGCTTGGCGCGCGGCGGCGCGGAACTTGGCGAGCGACCCCGCGTGCATGATCTTGCCGGTCAGCGGCCGGCCGATGATGCGCTCGGCGAGGCGCGAGGCCTCGACCAGCGCCTCGAGATCGATGCCGGTCTCGATGCCGAGCTCGTGGCACAGGAACACCATGTCCTCGGTGCAGATGTTGCCGGCCGCGGTGCCGTGATCGTTGCCGCAGAACGGGCAGCCGCCCAGCCCGGCGACCGAGCTGTCGAACAGGTCGACGCCCATCTCGAGCGCGGCGTAGACGTTGGCGCCGCCGAGTCCGCGCGTGTCGTGCAGGTGCAGGCCGATGCGCACGTCGGGCATCAGCTCGCGCACCGCGGCGACCCGCCGCTTGATCGATTCCGGATTGGCCCAGCCGACCGTGTCGGCGAGATAGAGCGCGGGCAGCCTGAGCTTGCGCTCGCGCAGCACGCCGTCGAGCCAGCGCACCGTGTCGGTGATCGCCGAGATCGGCACCTCGCCTTGGATGTTGCAGCCGAACGCCACCATGATGAGCGCCGACTCGAGCGCGACGCCGGCCTCGGCGTAGAGATCGAGCCAGCGCAGCGAGCGCTGGCGCATCTCCTCGGCCGAGCAGTTGTTGTTCATCATCGCGAAGCGGTCGGACGCGTAGTAGGACAGCTTGCCCGTGAGATCGACACCGGGCGTCGCCTTGGCGCGCAGGAAGCCCTGCTCGTTGAGCCACAGCGCCGTGTAGTGCACGCCCGGCTGCTTCTTGATGGCGGCGAACAGCTGCTCGGTGTCCGCCATCGACGGCACCTTCTTCGGATTGACGAAGGAGGCGACCTGGATGTGCGTGAGGCCGGTTTCGGCCAGCGCCTCGACCAGCGCCACCCGATCGGCCAGCGGGTAGATCGTCCTCTCGATCTGGAAGCCTTCGCGTGGGCCTTCTTCGTGGAACTCAACGCGCTTGGGAAGGTCGCTCATGATCCGCTCCCGGAATGGATGCCCGAGCTTACCAGACGACGGCGGATCGACGACAGGCGGACGGGGGCTCGCGCCGGCGGGCGTCCGCGGCTATTTGCCGAACGCCGCGGCCCCGGCGGCCGCCACGACGCCGTCCTGCGGCGCAGTGCCGCCGCTGACCCCGATTGCGCCGACCAGCGTGGCGCCCACCATGAGGGGCAGGCCGCCCTCGATCGGCATGGCGTTGTCGAGCGTCAGGATCACGCTGCGGCCGGCGATCACGCCGTCCTCGAAAACTTTGGTCGGCCGCCGATAGAACGCCGCCGACCGGGCCTTGCGGATCGCGACGTCGATGCTGCCGACCTGGGTGTCGTCCATGCGCTCGAACAGCACGAGGTGGCCGCCGTCGTCGACGATGGCGACCGCGATGGTGAGGTTGTTCTTGGTGGCGTCGATGGTGGCGGCAGCGACGATCTTCTTCGCCTCGGCCAGGCTCAGGGTCTTCTTGTCGATGAGCTGGGCGTGCGCGGCGCCGGTCGTGCCGAACGCCAGCGTCAGGCTGGCGACGGTCGCCAGGACGAATTTGCGCATGATGCGTCTCCCGGTTTCATTTTTGCCCATGATACCGGCGCTGCCGCCGCCACGCCATGGCACGGCCGCACCCGCCGCGCCCCGCGGGCGCCCGATCGCTACTTCGCCGCGGTTGCCGGCGTCGCGGTGGCGGGCCCCTCGCCGACGATCAGGAGCACGGTCTCGACGTCCTTGGCGCCATCGAAATGGACCTGCTTGCCGAAGTGGGTCACGAAGGTGCCGGCCTTCATCGGCACGGTGCGGTCGGGATCGTAGGTCGTGCCCGTGCCGACCCACCAAGTGCCGGACAGCACGGTGATGAAGCGGTCGTTGGGATGCCAATGCGGCCGGCTCATGTGGCCGGGCAGCCACTTGGTCAGCACGACGTAGAGGCCGGGCTTGGAGGGGTCGCCGGTCAGCACCGCGTTCTCGACTCCCGGGCTGGCGCCCGGCTTCCAGTCGATCTGGTCGGGCAGCTTGTAGGCGACCGCGGCGGGATCGAGCTCGGTCGCGGCAGCCGGCACGGCGGACGGCCCGCTCGCGACCAGCAGAACCAATCCGGCCAACAGCCATGCGATGCGGTGCGTCATCGTCTCCCCCTGCGTCGGTTCGTGGCTCTCGGGCGCCACGGCGCCAGTGTAGGGCCCCGGGCGCGCGACGGGGCAAGCCCTGTCGAGCGGGTGGGCGGCCCCAGCAACGGTTCGGCGCGATCGCGCGTTGTGGCATCAGACGCGCGGCCTTGGCCGCGACCGCCACGAGAAGCAATGGAGGGGCTGGATGCTGAGCAAGCTTGCCGTCGTCGGATTGCTGGCGGTCGCGCTGGCGGGCTGCGACCACATGTCGAACAGCGAGCAGCGGACGCTCAGTGGCGGCGCGATCGGCGCCGGCGGGGGCGCCGTGCTCGGCGCGGTGGCGGGCTTCAACCCGCTGGTCGGTGCCGCGGTCGGCGGCGCGGCGGGTGCCGTGGTCGGCGCAGCGACCTCTCACCACAACTGATCGACCGTCGGCATTCGACGGCGCGGCGCCGGACCCGATCGCTCGATCGGTTCGGGCGCGGCGGTGCGGCGAATCAGGCGCTCAGGGCGTTGCCGCGGTCCCGGATGAGGCGGGTGGCTGCGGCATAGGCGTCGAGCGCGTCGGCCTGGCGCTCGAGCTGCGCGGCGGCCTCGCGCATGTGCTCGGCCGCGCTGCCGTCATAGCGTTCGGCCAGAATGCGAAAGCGCTGCGCCCGAGCCCGCAGGGATGATGTCGTGGTCATGCATGGCCAACGCTCGACCGCCGAGCACCGTTGCAGGGTTTTGTGGAGGCGGGGCGCATCATGATCGAGCCTTCCCAATGCTTCGCGCGTTGCGTCGTCGGCGATCCAGCCGCGTGTGCCCGTGCGTTCGTCGAGTTGCGTCGCGCAGCTTCGAATTCGCTTTGTTCCGGGCGCGGAATGCGCTTGGATTGCCGTGACGCCTCAGAGTCGATGGGAGGAGCCGATGGCGAGAGCGACCAAACGCCGGAAGAGCGCCGGGGCGAAGAAGAAAGCAAAGCCGCGCGCCAAAGCCAAGGCGGCGAAGAAGATGATGAAGAAGGCCGCGAAGCGGCGCGCCGCGTCGGCGCGGCGCACCACCAAGGCGGCGCGCAAGAAAACCGCCAAGAGGAAAACCACCAAGAAGAAATCCGTCGCCAAGCGCGCCGCCGTCAAACGTCGCGCGGCCCCCAAGAAGAAGAGCGCGGCCAAGAAGTCGGCGCCGAAGCGCGCCGCTCCGATCCCCCGCAAGCCGCGCGCCGTGCCGCCGCCGAAAGCCGCCACACCAGCGGCGCAACCGTCGCCGCCCGCTTGGTGGAATCCGACGCCGACTCCCGCACCGGCCAGCCCGGCCCCGGCGGCCGAGCCCGAGGTCCCCGCGGCGATCACCGACTGGCGTCCTTCCTGGAGCTGACGCGCCGTGGCCAGATGCCGTGACTGACCCGGTCTCGGCCCGGCAGGTCGAGGATCTGTCGGTCAGGGCATGGCCCGCGCTGGCTGAGACGCCGTATGACGGCTGGTCGCTGCGCTTCTCGCGCGGCTATACGCGCCGCGCGAACTCGGTCAATCCGGCGCGGCATGGACAGTTGCCGCTTGCGGAGAAGATCGCGACCTGCGAGCGGGCGTTCGACGATGCCGGGCTGCCGATCGTCTTCCGGATCCCCTCGATCGTGGCGGACGTCGAACTCGATGCCGAGCTCGCCGCGCGCGGCTACACCAAGTCGGGCAAGACCAGCGTTCGCCTGGCCGACCTCGCCGATTTCACCGACGATCTCGATCCGCGTGTCGCGCTCGTGCCGCGCGCATCCGACGACTGGCGTGCGGCGCTAGCGCGGTTCAACGGCCTGACCGACGCGCAACGCGAGGGCCACCGTGCGATCACGGACGTGATCGCGTCGCCGACGATGTTCGCCGCG
>DATJNS010000157.1:0-14445 GCA_035507915.1 Candidatus Sulfotelmatobacter sp. | reverse complement strand
ACGTAGAGGGCGAGACAGACCGACACCCACAGCCGAATGCCGAATAGCAGCGGCGGTCCGGCGGCGGCCAGCGCGTCGGTCAGGGTCGCGCCAAATCCCGGCGATGCTGCGTGAGCTCGCATCCGACTTCACCCGGACGCTGTCGTCTCCATCCCAACGCCCTCGCACCACAGGCCGCTTCAATTTCGCGCGGGTGTCGTGGGGTCCTCGCGCCACACGCGCCCCCGAACAGGGGGGCGCGTGGCCGTTCGCCGCCGTCATAGGTAGTGGGTCAGTGTAACGAGACCCACACCCGCTCGTACGTCGATTTGATAAATATCAAATAGCCGTGCTAGCCTCCAAGACGTTCGGTCTTGAGGGCGCCGCCGCCATGCCGTTGGAGCCGAGCGAGCGAGCGGTCGTGCATGTGGTCGACGACGACGCCTCGATGCGCGCCGCGCTGGAGGAGCTCTTCGACTCGGTCGGCCTGGAGACGCAAACCTACGCAACGGCGCGTGATTTTATGGCTGCGAACCTCGCGGACAGGCCAGGTTGCATCATCATCGACGTCCGTTTGCCCGACATGAATGGGTTGGATTTTCAAGCGCAGCTCGCTCAACTGGGCGTTCGCTTGCCGGTCGTGATGATGACTGGACATGGCAACATTCCGATGTCGGTTCGCGCCATGAAGCGGGGCGCGGTGGACTTTCTTCCTAAGCCGTTCCACGACCAAGACATGCTTGATGCGGTCATGGCCGCCATCGAACGCGATCGCGAGCGCCGGACGGTTGACGGCGATATTGCGCAGGTGCGCCATCGGTTTGGCACGCTGTCCCCGCGCGAACAACAGGTCATGCTGTTGGTCACGACCGGTAAAATGAACAAACAGGTCGCAGCGGAGCTGGGGATAAGCGAGATCACGGTGAAAATTCATCGTGCGGCGGCCATGCGCAAGATGGACGCGCGAACGTTGGCCGACCTCGTCAGGCTGGCCGAGGTGGTCAGACCCACCCAACCGTAAGAGGCCAGGATCATACTTGTGTATGGTTCTCAGCATCGCGTCGGGCGTAGAGGATGGTCGTGCGGGTATTCGTAACTCGTGATGCGTGCCACCCCCTCCTGTGGCCGGATCCGGGAAAGGACGATGTGTGTCCAAGCAGTCGCTGATCGCGGTCGTCGATGATGACGCGTCATTTCGACTGGCGCTTGCAGAGTCGCTCCGTTCGCTGGGCTACGGCGCGCGGGAGTTTGCATCCGCCGAAGAGTTCATTGCGGATGAGGAAGGCGCCTGCGACTGCGTCATCACAGACATTCACATGCCGGGGGGCATGAGCGGAATTGAGCTCGGCCGGTTGCTCGCGTCGCGCTCCACCCCGGTCCCCGTCATTATGGTCACGGCGGTCAGAGAACCCGGGCTGGAAACCAAAGCCGCGGCGAGCGGCTCGTGTTGTCTGCTCAAAAAGCCGTTCAAGTCGGATGCTCTGATCGGTTGTCTACAACGAGCGTTGGGAAACTGATCGCGGGTCATTTCGGGTGCCGTAACGCCACGGATCTTCGCGCGCCACATCTCACTCGAAGGCGGCAGGATGATCGAGCCCGTAAACCTGGAAGACATCGTTCCGCTGGGGGCGGCGACGCCGGCCGCTCCCCTCGAATCAATCCTCTGTACCGAGGCATTGCGCGATCGCCCCTCGCGCCCTCCGGATTACGAGAAGGAGAACGCCGCGCTCAAGGCACTCGTCATCTCGTTCGGCGACTCTCCACAGACGATTCTCCAAGCGCTGGCCGACAAGGTCCTCGAAATCCTGGACGCGGGTTCAGCGGGCCTCAGCCTGTTGACCAGAGACAACAAACGGTTCTACTGGGCGGCCATCGCCGGCGCCTGGCAGCCGCACCGCGGCGGCGGTACGCCGCGCGACTTCGGTCCATGCGGCGACGTCCTCGACCGCAACATCCCGATGCTGTTCACCCATTGGGAACGCCGATACCCATACTTGAGCAGCGCGATGCCGCTGGCTGAAGAGGGGCTTCTGGTTCCCTTCTTCGTCAACGGCAAATCGGTCGGCACGATTTGGGCGATCTCCCATCGCGATCATCGAAAATTCGACGCCGAGGACCAGAGGTTGCTCGAGAGCATGGGTCGCTTCGCGTCGGCCGCGTACCAGACCGTCGAGGCCATCGACGATCTGAAATCGGAAATCGCCACGCGTGAAAAGGCGCAAGCAGAGCTTCGCGAATTGACCGACAATCTGGAGGCGGAAGTTCAGGTCAGGACTCGAGAGCTGGAGCAGCGGAACGGGCAATTGGCAGAGGCCGCCAGGCTCTCGAGCCTCGGCGTATTGACGGCCTCGATCGCCCACGAAGTCAATCAGCCCCTCGCCGCGATCGTCACGAATGCCGAGTCCAGTCTGCGTTGGCTGGCGCGTGACGAGCCAGACATCGGACGGGCCCGCACGCCGCGTGATCGCCGACGCGCGTCGGGCCTCCGAGATCATCGAATGCACGCGCGACATGGCGAGCCAGCGCGCGCCCGAGCAGGAGCTGTTGTCGATCGATGACGTCATCTATGAGTCGCTGAGCTTCCTGCGCCATGAGCTGCTGCTGAAAGAGGTCGCCGTATCCCTCCAACTCGCGGATGAGTTGCCCCAAATCGTGGGAGACTGCATCCAGCTCGCGCAGGTCGTCGTCAATTTGGCCCTCAATGCCGTCCAAGCGATGGCGCAGGTTGCACCCGCGGACCGCTGCATCGCCATCCGGACCCTGCTTTTGGATCCTGAGACGGTGTGCTGCACCATCGAGGACAGCGGCCCGGGCATCGATCCGGAACATCTCCCCCGTCTTTTCGACCGGTTCTTCACGACCAAAGACACCGGCATGGGGATGGGCTTGGCGATCTGTCAGTCCATCGTCGAAGCTCATGGCGGCCGCGTTCGTGCCGACAACAATTCCGCCCTTCGAGGGGCCCGCTTCAGCATCGATTTTCTGACGCGCCGGGCAGAATAGCTCACCATCGGTCGGCGCCATCGGCGGCTCGTGACGGGTCCCGTCAAGCCGTTTCTGCTCGGGCGGATTGACCTTTCAGTCGGCGGCCTCGATGGAGCCAGGTTCTCCCGCGATGTGCAGTGCACCGATCAAACCTTGATATGACCGCATTCCATCCAAGGTTCGATGGCCGGGTGTGCGGAAAGCCGGCACGCTGTCGCCATTCTCCAATGAGAGGCTAGACCGGTCGATGTTGGTCGGTGTCGTCCGTAGAGAGGAGGCAGGCATGAAATCACGACGATCCGATGCGCAGCAGGAATTGACGCGTGCCAGCCGTCTCATCGTGATCGAGCGCCTGTCCGCGTCGATCACCCATGAAGTCGCGCAGCCGATCGGGGCGGCGCTCATCAACGCGCAAACCGCACTGCGCGGGCTGTCCGCCCAGTCACCCGATCTCGAGAATGTTCGTCAGGCGCTGGGTCGTGTCGTGAGGGATACCAATCGCGCCAGCGACATCGTCAATGGGATCCGCGCCCTCTTCAAGAAGGAGGCACCGCAGCGGGAGGACCTGGATATCAACCAAGCCGTCGTCGATACGATTGCGTTCACGCAGGATGAAATACTCAGACACGGTGTCTCGGTTCGAACGCATCTCGCGAAACGCTTGCCGCTCGTTCGAGGGGATCGGGTCCAGCTGCAGCAGGTCGTCCTGAACCTGGTCATCAATGCGGTCGGAGCCATGAGCGCGGGCGGCGAGGGCCCTCGTGAGCTGCTGATCAGCACCAGGAGAGTCGGGGCGGACGGCGTTCTCGTCCGGCTGCGCGATTCCGGCCCGGGGCTGGCTCCGGCGAACATCGAGCGCGTCTTCGAGGCTTTTTACACGACCAAACCGAACGGGTTGGGGATAGGTCTGCCGATCTCTCGGTCGATCATCGAAGCACATGGAGGACGATTGTGGGCGGCAGCCAGGGTGCCGCGCGGCGCCGTATTTCAGTTCGTTCTGCCGTCACACGGGACGGCGCATCGGGGTGAGCGTCCAGGCGCAGCTGCATCGGGCTCGAAACGGGGCCGGTCCTCACGACACTCCCGCTCTGCGTGACGCATCAGATGCCGCGAAGTGGTTCCACGACAGCGCTCATGCCTCACTGCATGAACCATCCGTGGCTGACCACGATGGACTGCCCGGTCAGTGCGTTGGATGGAAACCCGGCGAGAAACAGCGCGGTCTCGGCGACGTCCTGCACGGTGGTGAACTCGCCGTCGACGGTTTCCTTGAGCATGATGGTCTTGACGACCTCCGCCTCGGAGATGCCGAGAGCTTTTGCTTGCTCGGGGATCTGCTTGTCGACCAGCGGGGTGCGGACGAAGCCTGGGCAGATGACGTTCGACCGCACGCCGTAGGGCGCGCCCTCCTTCGCGACCACCTTGGCGAGGCCGATCAGCCCGTGCTTCGCCGTCACGTAGGGCGCCTTCAGGAGCGACGCCTCCTTCGAGTGCACCGAGCCCATGTAGATGACGGTGCCGGCCTTCTGCTTGTACATCTGGCGCAGCGCCGCGCGTGTGGTAAGGAAGGCGCCGTCGAGGTGGACCGCCAGCATCGTCTTCCACTTGGCGAACTCGAATTCGACGACCGGCGAGACGATCTGGATTCCCGCGTTGCTGACGAGGACATCGAGCCGGCCGAACGTCTCGATCACGGCGGCGGTGCCGGCCTCGACCTGCCGCTCATCGGTGACGTCCATGGCGACGCCCACCGCGCGGCGACCGCTCGGATCGATCTCGCGCGCCGCCGCGTCGGCCGCCTTGCCGTCGATGCCCGCAATGGCGACCTTGGCGCCGTGAGCCACGTAGATCTGCGCGATCGCTTTGCCGATGCCGCTCGCGGCACCCGTGACGATGGCAACCTTATCCTGCAGCATCATGGTCCGGCCCTCCGTGCCGTCTGTTGATCAGGCGATCGTCCAATCGGATCCGTCGGGAACGAACATGTAGCCGACCCCGCGGACCGCGCGGATCAGGCTCGGCTGCTGGGGGTCCGTATCGAGCTTCCGTCGGAGGTTGCTGATGTGGACATCGATGCTGCGATCCAGCGGCGACCAGCCTCGGCAGACCGCCGCCATCATCAACCGGTCGCGCGTGATGGGTTGGTGCGGATGACCGGCCAGGAGGATCAGGATCCGCCACTCGGCGTGGGTCAGGTGGACGATCTTGCCGGCGTTCGCCGTCAGCCGGCGATGCTCGAAATCGATCGTCCAACCGGCACGCCCCGGCTCGGGCCGAGCGACACCAGTCCCAACCTCGCGCCTCGGGGGAATGCGCAGTTCTGGGGCGGTCAAGCGGCGCACCGCGGCGCGGTGCCAGGCTTCCGGCACTCGCGCATCAACCGATCACCTCGTAGGCCGTCTCCAGTCTGCCGCGCAGCGCCAGCGCGGACAGCGCGTCGGCGACATTCCGTTCGACCTCGTCGCGCACCTCGTTGGAGGCGATTTCGTACGTGACGACGACGGTCACCTTCAGGCGCTTCTGCTCGAAGCGAAGCTGGTTGGCCGGGAACATCGGCCTCCGGCCGACGGACGCCAAGGACGACTGTGTGAAATCGAGCATGATGTCCTCACGGAGCCACTCAACGGGTTACAGGTGGCACCCGACCGCCGGGCTTCCATTGGACATTGGTATTGCTGGCGCGCGGCGGCGCGCGTCAGGGCTCGACGTCGACCAGATGCGCGCGCGAGGGGCCCGGGTCGAACGGATCGCAGAAATACTGCGTCTCGTGGACGACCTTGTCGTCGCTGAACTCCATGATGCTCACGGCATAAGACGGCGCGCCGTCGTAGCGCAGCACGAATTCGGTGACCCAGAGATCGCCGGTCCCGACGATGCGCTGGACGGTGAAGCGCTTTCGGTTCGGCTGGACCCTCCGGCTCTCCTCGATGTTTCGGCGGCCGCGGATACGTTCGCCGGACTGCGGATAGTGCAGGACCGCGTCGTCGCGATAGATCTCGTGCTCGACCGCGAAGTCGCTCAGGTCGGACGCGCCCCAGTGGCGCTCGAGCGCCGTCCGGCGGTCCCGATCGTCCGTCATCGGGTCAGCCCTCCAGCCAGTGGACCGACAGCAGACGCTCCGGGTCGGTCCATACCGCGCGCGGACTGAAGCCGGCACGTGCCGCCAGCTCGCGGAAGCTTTCGATCGTGTATTTGTAGCTGTCTTCGGTGTGCACCGGCTCGCCCTGCGCGAAATCGAAACGCTGGTCGCCCACCGTGACGCTCTGGCGCCTGAGCGAAACGAGATACATCTCGATCCGGCGCGCCAATGGATTGTATGGCGCGTAATGGGCGAAGGCGTCGGGATCGAAATCGGTTCCCAGCTCGCGATTGGCCCGCATCAGCAGGTTCTTGTTGAACGTCGCGGTGATGCCGGCCGTGTCGTTGTAGGCAGCATGCAGGCGCGCCGGGTCTTTCACCAGATCGACGCCGACCAGCAGGCCGCCGCCATCGAGCATGCCGCGCAGGCGCCTCAGCAGGGCGATCGCGGCATCGGGCTTGAAATTGCCGATCGTACTGCCCGGAAAAAATCCGGCGCGGCGCGGCCGGCCCGGCAACGTCGGGATGGTCGTCGGCACGGTGAAATCGGCCACCAGCGGGCGCAGGATCAGCCCGGCGTAGTCCGCACCCAGCGTGCGCACCTTGTCGGCCAGATAATCGCCAGAAATATCCACCGGGGTATAGGCGCGGGGACTTTTCAGGGCATCGAGCAGCAGGCGTACCTTGCGCAGCGATCCGGCGCCGAACTCCACGATCTCGACGTCCGAGCCCATCAGCACCGCCATCTCGGACGCGTGACGCTGCAACAGCGCCATTTCGGTGCGGGTCTGGTAGTATTCGGGGAGTTCGCAGATCTGATCGAACAGGCGCGAACCGGTCTCGTCATAGAAATACTTGCAGGCGATCTCCTTCGGCTTCTTGGCCAAGCCGATGAGAAGCGCTTCTGCGAAGCTGTTGCCGGACGGGGCCTGAGCCGGTCCGATGTGGGCGAGACGGGCGTCCATCGGATATCCTCTGCGAGTCTCTGCCGCTGATCCGCCAGCGCGTCGGTCGCGTGGCGACCAACTCGCCGTGCGGCAACACCTGCGGGAGGATATGGCGCACCACAGGGAGAAGTGCGATTGCACTAAGGTGTCGGTGACCCCCAGCCAAGGTGCGGCACGCGTCCCGCCACGCTATGGGTCGCCCTCTGGATTGCTTCGCTGCGCTTGCAACGAGATGACGTAAGCTAAGCTGGAGTGGCAGACCGGAGGCAGAGATGGAGTTCGGCTACTTCACGCTCAGCGACAATCACTACGCGGACAATCCGCGCACCGCCAATCAGTTCGTCGCCGACATCCTCGACGAGGCGATCTACGCCGAGGCGCTCGGTATGCATTCGGCATGGGTTGGCGAGCACCATTTCAACTCGCTCGGCGTGCTGTCGTGCCCCGACATCGTGCTCGCCGCCGTCGCGGCGCGCACCCGGCGCATCCGGCTCGCGCCCGCCGTGACGGTGTTGCCGCTGCACCATCCCATCAAGGTCGCCGAGCAGTGGGCGACGCTCGACCTGTTGTCGAACGGCCGCGTCGATTGGGCGGCCGGGCGCGGCTACGATCGGCGCGAGTACGAGCCCTTCAAGGTCGATTTCACCGACAACCAGGCGATCTTCGAGGAGGGCATGGCGGTCGTGCGCCGGCTGTGGAGCGCCGGCGGCGAGCGCATCTCCCATCACGGCAAGTACTATCAGTTCGACGACGTGCGCATCACGCCGCAGCCGGTGCAGACGCCGATCCCGACCTTCGTCGCGTCGTTCTCCAAACCGTCGATCGAGCTCGCGGCGCGGCTCGGCTGCGGGCTGGTGGTGGCGCCGTTCGCGGCGGCGCTCAGCTTCGGCGGCCTGAAACAGGTTGCCGAGCTCTATCACGCCTGCTGCGCCGAGGCCGGCACCAAACCCGGGCGCCTGATGTGCAGCTATTTCACGCATTTCGCCGACGATCCGGCGGTCGAGGCGGCGCAGCGCGCGCGCCAGATCCGCTACTACCGCGAGTGCGTGATCCCGGCGTTCCCGGGCGATCCCAAGACCGCGCCGCCGAGCTATCGCTATTTCGTCGATCTGGTCGATCGGCTCACCAAGGTGCGGCCCGAGGACCTGACCGAGAACTCGGTGCTGCTCGGCGCGCCGCAGCGCATGGTCGACGTCCTGAAGAAGGTCGAGGCCGCCGGCTTCGGCGAGGTGATCCTCTATTTCAACGTCGGCCTCAAGCCGCACGGCCAGGTCAAGGACGAGATGGCGCGCTTCATGGCCGAGGTCGCGCCGCATTTCGACGGCGGCCACCGCCGCCCGACGGCGTAATCAAACCGGAGGGGTTGCCGTGGCATGATGGGGGCGAGTTCGACGCGAGCGACGTTCGTCGCGTCGATCGCCATCCTTTTCCTGTGGGGAGCGCAAGCCATGGGGGCAGACGGGTTGACGACAGTGCGGAGTAGCCACGGCCCGAAGGAGACGATGGACCGGCTCGCGGCCGCCGTCACGGCGAAGGGCTTGACCGTGTTCGCCCGCATCGATCACGCGGCCGGCGCCGCCTCGGTGGGGCTGACCTTGCGCCCGACCGAGGTGCTGATCTTCGGCAATGCCCGAGGCGGCACGCCGCTGATGCAGGCGGTGCAGACCATCGGCATCGACCTGCCCTTGAAGGCGCTGGTCTGGCAGGACGAAGCGGGCGCCACGTGGCTGTCGTACAACGATCCCGGCTGGCTCGCGCAGCGCCACGGCGCCGGCCCTGGCAGCAACGCCGATGTCGACAAGACGGTCGGCGCCATGCGGGGGCTGCTGGACGCGCTGGCGAAGGCCGCGACGGCGGCGTCCTAGAGCTTTACGCCGCGGCGCGCTTGGCGACGTGGCTGGTCAGCTTGGCGGAGAGCGCGCGGCGGATGTCGTTGAACTCGGGCGAGGAGACGTCGCGCGGGCGGGGCAGCGCGACGCGGTAGTCGCTCTCGATCTTGCCCGGCCCGGCCGTCATCACGACCACGCGGTCGGACAGCAGCACGGCCTCCTCCATCGAGTGCGTCACGAACAGCACGGTCAACTTGGTGCGCTGCCAGATCTCCAGCAGCTCCTCCTGCAGGCGCTCGCGGGTCAATGCATCGAGCGCGCCGAACGGCTCGTCCATCAGCAGGAGCTGGCTGTCGTTGGCGAGCACGCGCGCGATCGCGACGCGCTGCTTCATGCCGCCCGACAGCTGGTGCGGATGGCGGTCGGCGAACGCGTCGAGCCCGACCATGTGGATGAACTCGTCGACCCGCTCGCGCGCCTCGGCCTTGGGCACGCCGCGCTCGCGCGGTCCGAACGCGACGTTCTCGCGCACGGTGAGCCACGGGAACAGCGCATAGTCCTGGAACACCATGCCGCGCTCGGGCCCCGGGCCGGTCACGAGATGCTTGCCGACCCGGACCTCGCCGGCGGTCGCAACCTCGAAGCCGGCGATGATGCGCAGCAAGGTCGTCTTGCCGCAGCCCGACGCACCGACCAGGCAGACGAACTCGCCGCGCGGCACCGTCAGATCGGCGTGGCTGAGCGCGAGCACGCGCTGCGTCCCGATGGTGAATTCCTTGCTGACGTTCGAGACGTGCAGCTGGCCGAACTCAGCCATGCTGGACGTTCCAGCGCAGCAGCCGGTTGTTGAGCGCCAGCACCAGCTTGTCGGAGACGAAGCCCGCGATGCCGATCACGATCATGCCCGAGATGATCAGGTCGGTGCGCGAGAGCGTGCGGCCGTCCATGATCGCGGCGCCGAGGCCGGTCGGCACACCGGTCATCTCGCCGACCACGATGACGACCCAGGCGAAGCCGAGGCCGAGCCGAAGGCCGTTGAAGATGCTGGGCAGCGCTGCCGGCAGCACGACGCGCCGGAACATCGCCGAGCCCGAGCAGCCGAGCATAGCGGCGGCCTCGAACAGCTTGGGGTCGACGTGGCGCACGCCGAACACCGTGTTGAGCAGGATCGGGTAGAAGGCGCCGAGGAACACCAGCGAGATCGCCGAGCTCGGCCCGAGGCCGAAGAAGATCATCGACAGCGGCAGCCACGCCGTGACCGGAATCGGGCGCAGGATCTGGAACGTCGGGTCGAGCATTTGGCGCACCACCTTGACGCGTCCGATCAGCAGGCCGAGCGGAATCGCGACCAGCGCCGCCAGCGCGAAGCCGCCATAGACGCGGCGCATCGACTCGTACAGGTGGATGTAGAGCGTGCCGCTGTAGGCATCGTCGTAGATGCCGCCGAACGCGAAGTCCCACATCATCAGGGCGACCTCGTGCGGGGTCGCGACGATCCTGAGCCGACCGGTGCCGCTGGCGAACTGCCAGGCGGCCAGCACGCAGGCCGGGAAGATCAACGCCAGCAGCACCGGAACGACGCGCCGGCGCCACCCCGACGGCACGGCGGGCGCCGCGCGCGCCGTGGACGCGGCCTCGACGGTATCGACCGTGGCGGTCATGGCACGCCCCGCCGCTCAGCTCGCCTTCATGAGCTCGGCGACGAAGCGCGCGTTGATGAACGTGTCGTAGTCGGGCAGCGCGCGGATCTGCTTCATCTCGAGCATCTGCGTGCCGTAATAGTGCGCCTCCTTGACGACGAGATCGTCGATCTTCCAGGTCAGCTTGACGTTGCCGATCGCCTTGGCGATCGAGTCGCGCTTCTGGCCGAGCTTCTGCACCGCCATCTCGGTGAGCTCGTCCGGGTGCGCCATGGCGTACTCCGACGCCTTGCGGTGGATGTCGAGCATCAGCTTCACGAGCGCCGGGTCGGTGTCGATCATCTTCTGCGAGGTCGCGAACACCATGTTGAGCGAGCCCGTCGGCGTCGAGTACGGGTACTCGACGATCTTGCCGACGCCGGTCGCCAGGCTGATGCCCGGACCGGGCTCGGCGCCGACATAGGCGTCGATGTCGCCGCGCTGCAGCGCCGCCGGCATCTCGCCGAACAGCACGCGCACCGGCTGGATGTCCTTGATCGACATCCCTTCGGCCTTGAGGCGATCGAGGATCACGACCTCCTGGGTCGTGCCGGGCAGGATGCCGACCTTCTTGCCCTTGAGGTCCTTGATCGAATTGATCGGCCCATCGGCGCGCGCGACCACCGCCATGCCGCGGTTGCACGCCGTTGCGATGACGACGACCGGCTCGCCGGCGGCGCCGCCGATGGTCGCGGCGGCGAGCCCGAACATGCCGAAATCGACCGAGTTGGTGACCACCGCGTTCTTGCCGTCGACCGGGCTGTCGAACGGGATGATCTCGATCTTGTAACCGGGCGGCGCGAAGCGCGCGTAGAAGTACGGCGCGATCGAATGGATCAGCTTGAGGCTGCCCATCTTGATCACCCGGTCCTCGGCGACCGCGGGCGGCGGGAGCACCGCGGCCGCAGCCGTCATCAAGCCGGCGGCGAGCAGGGCGCGGCGGGTCGGGCAGGCGGGCATTGCGGAACCTCCTCGGACGGGACGAGGCCCGTGTCCGCAACGGCTGTGCCATCCGAACGTGGTCGCCCGGGGGGCTGCGGCGCCAAAATCGCCTATTTCGTAAGCATTCGATGCGAAATGGGGGCAAGCTCTGCCTTACAAATCCGCTGCCCCGCCGCCGCCTCGGGGCGCATGGCGGTGCTTGCCAACGTCACGGGCGAGGCGCACCGTTTTGAGGCACGACGCTCGACCGCCGTGTTCGCAACGGGGAGGATCACATGCCGTTCTATCTCCAGCGCTTCAAGTTCTCTGCGGCATCGATGAAAGCGCTGATCGGCAAGCCGAAGAACCGCCGCGACGCCGCGAAAAAGATCATCGAGGCGCATGGCGGCAAGCTGCACGAGTACTATCTGGCGTTCGGCGCGTACGACGTGGTGCTGATCGCCGAGTATCCCGACAACGCGGCCGCCACCGCGATCAGCCTGACGGTCGGGGCTTCGGGCGCCTTCACCGGCGGCGAGACCACGCCGCTCATCACCATGGACGAGGCCGTCAAGGCGATGACCCGCGCCGGCAAGGCCAAGGGCTCCTACAAGCCGCCGACCAAGTAACTCGCTCGTCGGCGTCGGATGCGACGAGGCGATCCAGCGGAGCTGCCGCTGGATCGCCGTCGTGCGCGCGCGTCTCGGCGGCTGGCTGCGGCCTACTCGCCCTCACTCCCGATCGCGTAGGCGGTCTCGCCGTGGATCGCGTCGTCGCCCACCTTCAGGGTCGCGTCGTCCATCCGCAGCGGCGTGATGAACGAGATCACCTTGAGGATGATGTACGTCGCGATGATGTTGTAGACGATGATGAACGCGGCGCCCTCGGCCTGCAGGAGCACCTGTCCCGGATTGCCGTAGAGCCAGCCCGTGATGCTGACGCCCGGCGCGTCCTTCTCGGTGCCGATGTACATCAGCATGTCGGGGTTGGCGAGGACGCCGGTCAGCAGGCCGCCCATCAGACCGGCGCAGCCGTGCGTGGAGAACACGCTCAGCGTATCGTCGACCTTCATGAACAGCCGGGTCTTCTGCAGCTTGTTCATCGCCAGCCACGGAATGATGCCGGCGCACACGCCCATGATGATCGCGCCCACGCCGTCGACGTAGCCGGCGGCCGGCGTGATCGCCACGAGGCCCGCGATCATGCCGTTGACCGCGCCGATGATCGACGGCTTGCCGTAGGCCATCTTGTCCAGCAGCGTCCAGACGATCAGCGCCACCGCGGTGCACGTGTTGGTGTTGAGCACCGCCGCGCCGGCGTCGGCGTTGGCGAAATAGGGATCGCCACCGTTGAAGCCGTTCCAGCCCAGCCACAGGATGCCGGCGCCCGCCAGCGTGATGAGGAGGCTATTCGGCGGGAAGTGATCGCGGTCCTGCTGCAGGCGCGGGCCGACCATCGCCGCGGCGACGAAGCCCGACACGCCGGCGGCGAGATGGATGACGTAGCCGCCGGAGAAGTCGGCCACGCCCGCGCTGGCGAGCCAGCCGCCGCCCCACAGGCTGAACGCGCCCACGGTGTAGACCAGGGTCATCCAGACCGGGCAGAAGATCACCCAGGCGCGGAAGCTCATGCGTCCGAGCACCGAGCCGGCCAGGATGATGACCGTGATCGCGGCGAACACGAACTGGAAGAAGACCAGGGTCGCCATCGGGAAGGTCATGGTCGGCATGCCGGCGGCCGCCGCCGGGATCGTCGCCTGTCCGAGGCTGAACGCGGCCGACGTCGCCGGCATGGGCGTGCCCAGGAAGGGGACCAGCTGTGGCCCGAACGCCATGTTGTAGTCGAATAGGACCCAGACGATGAGGACCGATGCAAAAGCATAGATCGACATGAAGGCCGAGTTGATCGCCCACTTCTTCTTGACGACGCCGCCGTAGAGGATGGTCAGCCCGGGAATGCTCTGCAGGCCGACGAATGTTGCCGCGGCCAGCTGCCACGCATTGTTTCCCGTATCCAGCCATTGTGGTGATGGTACAAGTGCCATGAGGCGTGCCCCTTTTTATTTGTCCTTGATGATGTCCCCGAAGCAATTCCGCAAAAAATATGCCATGCATTCTGCGTGACACCGGGGTCGGCCAAGAGAAGCGCGGGGTGGCACAGGGAGTCGCCCATATAAATTCCATAAAAATCGCGCGCGAATACTCGAACGAGCGAGCGGCTGTCCCCAGGAGACAGCGTCCTGTAGAAGCTCGCGGAGAGCATCGATCGAACCGCCGCCGGGACGAGCCACCGTGTTTTCGAGCGACAGACGAGCAGCAGGAATCGCCGCGGCAGTCGTGATGCTGGTCGCCCTGACCGTGCGCCCGACGCAGGCCGCCGAGACCGCGATCACCTGCACCAATCCGGCGAGCGGCGCGCAGTGGCAGATCCGGATCGATTACGAGCGGCGCACCGTGGACGCCAATCCCGCCCGCGTCAGCGACTCGACGATCGCCTGGCACGACGCCAAGGACGGCGGCAACTACACGCTCGATCGCAAGTCCGGGACCCTGACGATGGTGGCCCCGTCGAGCACCGGCGGCTTCTTCCTCTACCATCGGTGCGATCTCGGCAAGCCGGGCTGAACGCTCATGGGCGACGGTGCCGCCGGGGTCAAAGCCAGCGTCGGGTTCATCTCCGAGATCGGGCCGCGCCCGCGCAACGAGGATTTCGCGGGCGCGGTGTTCGGCGCCGAGCTGCCGCAGCCGCGCAGCGACGTGGTGGCGGCGATCGCCGACGGCATGGGCGGCGCCAAGGGCGGCCGCGTCGCCGCCGAGGCCGCGGTGCGCGGCTTCCTCGACGGGTTCTGCGATCTGCCCGAGACCATGGAGGTGCGCCGCGCCGCGGCCACCATCGTCGACGCGCTCAACGGCTGGATCTACGCCCAGGGCCGCCAGGACCCCGGATTGGCGGGGATGGGCTGCACGCTCACCGCGATCGTGCTGCGCGGCCGGGTCGCGCATCTCTTCCATGTCGGCGACACGCGCG
>DATJNS010000156.1:0-7494 GCA_035507915.1 Candidatus Sulfotelmatobacter sp. | reverse complement strand
CCCCAGCAGGTGTGCACCCAGATTTCGGCATCCACGCCGACGAGTTGCCGGTTGAACGCTTCGGTCAGGAATTCGAGGTCGGCCTCGGTGGTTTCGGGCCGTAGCGATCGGCCATGGTGCGGCGGCTCCTCCACCTGGATCAGCGGGCAGCCGGCGGCGACCATGTCGCGCAGTTCGGCGTTCATGATGTCGCACAGATCGAGGATCATCGCCCGGTCGTCGGGATAGAACTCGTTCCACAGCATGGAGGCGAGCGCCGGCGCGCAGATCGCGCCGAACTTGACCGGCTTGTCGGTCAGGCGCTGGGCGATCTTCCACAGCGCCGAATATTCGAGCGGGCCGCGCGTCAGCTTCTCCTTGACGACGCCCGGTTGGTAGGCCTCCTGGACCTCCCAGAGGATCTTGCCGGGCCGCAGCCCGTGGCGCGACATCCAGCCGCGCGAGGTGTCGCGGTGGCCCTCGAGGCCGCCCAGCCGCTCGATCGGATAGAAGAACCACGACTTGCCGCCGACCGCGAGATCGAAGCGGCTGTCGCCGTCGGTGACGATGTCGAGCCCGGCGGCCTCCTGCGCATTGATCACGCAGGCGACGGCATCGGTGTACTGCTCGTGGAACAGCGAGTCGCCCATCGCGGACTTGAACGAGCGCCCGCCGAGGCTGAGATCGAACCATAGCGGCCGCGGATAGGAGCCCGTGATGGCGGTGGCGAGCTTGAGGTCGCGCGTGACGGTGAGCATCAGTCGAACACCAGCACGGTGCGGGCGACCTCGCCCGCCTTCATGGCGCGGAACGCCTCGTTGATATCGCCGAGCCGTCCGCGCTTGGTCACCATCGCGTCGAGATCGAGCCGGCCCTGGCGATAGAAATCGAGATAGAGCGGGATGTCGAGCCGGAAGCGGTTGGAGCCCATGCGCGAGGTCTGCACCTTGCACTCGGGCCGGATCGCCATCCAGGGAAACTCGATCATGGCGTCGGGCGGCAGCACGCCGACGATCGTCGCGGTGCCGCGGATCGCCAGGCTCTCGATCGCCTGGCGCACCAGCTTGGCGTTGCCCACGGCCTCGAAGGCGTGATCGACGCCGAGGCCGCCGGCGAGCGCGCGCACCGCCTTGACGGGATCGTCCTCGGCCGAATTGACCACGTGGGTGGCGCCGGCGCGCTTGGCCATCTCGAGCTTGGACGCGAACATGTCGACCGCGATGATCTGGCGCGCGCCGCCGATACGCGCGCCCTGGATGATCGACAGGCCGACGCCGCCGCAGCCGAACACGGCGACGGTCTGGCCGGCCTCGAGCCCGGCGCTGCGCAGCGCGGCGCCGACGCCGGTCAGCACGCCGCAGCCGACCAGCGCGGCGCGGTCGAGCGGCAGCTCGGGATCGATCTTCACGATCGAGTTCTCGTGCAGCAGCATCTTCTCGGCGTAGCTCGACACGCCGATGAACTGGCGGAACGGCTGGCCGTTCTGCGACAGCCGCGGCGCGGCCGAGTCGGCGCGCGTCACCAGCCCGCCGGTGCAAAGGTTCGGATGGCCGCCCAGGCATTGCGGACAACTGCCGCAGAAGCCGGACAGGCAGGCGACCACATGGTCGCCCGGCTTGACCGTCGTGACGTCGGCGCCGACCGCCTCGACGACCCCCGCGCCCTCGTGGCCGAGCACGATCGGCCGGTCGAGCGGGAAACGGCCCACCCCGTCGACCACGTGCAGGTCGCTGTGGCACACGCCGGTCGCCGCGGTGCGCACCAGCACTTCGCGGCCCCACGGCTTGTCGATCTCCACGGCCTCGATGGTCAGCGGCGCGTGGACCTTGCGAAACACCGCAGCCTGCATCGCCATGCCGTCCTCCCTGGTGCCCAGCCTGGTCCCCAGCCGCATGCTCGCGCAGCGCCCGGCGCGTTGGCAACCGTGCGGCGGCACAGGGCTGCTGCGACCTTTGGCGGCTTCCCTCGCCCCGAAATTGCGAGCTAACTACAAAAAGGGAAGAAACGGGCCCGTGGATGCTTGAGCTTTGGTTGAAAGTACCGACCGTGGGACGCGCGGCGGTAGCGGCCCTGATGTGCCTGGGCTTGTTCACCTCCGACATCATCACCTCGGTCGAGATGAACGAGGCGCAGCTCTACCCGATCGTGTTGATGACGCTCTATCGGGTTCGCTCGCGGCTGCTGCTGTGGAGCTTCACCGCATTCGCGGTGTTCCTCGCGGTGGCCGGCTATCTGATCGATCCGCCCGCCGACATCATGGACGGCGTCACCAACCGCGTGTTCTCGATCATCACGATCATCGTCGTGGCGTTCGGCATGGTGAAGCTGGCGGCGCACGAGCACCGGCTGCTGATCGAGTCGGTCACCGACTCGCTGACCGGGCTGCTCAACCGCCGGCACTTCATGGCGCTGTCGAGCCGCGAGGAAACGCGCTCGCGGCGCCACGATCTCGTGTTCTCGGTCCTGATGCTCGACATCGATCATTTCAAGAGGATCAACGACACCTACGGCCATCCGATCGGCGACCTGGCGATCAAGGCGCTCGCGGCGGTATGCAACAAGGCGCTGCGGCCGCACGACATCCTGGCGCGCTTCGGCGGCGAGGAATTCGTGCTGACCCTGCCGCAGACCGATCGCGAGGGCGCGCTCATCGTCGCCGAGCGCATCCGGCAGGCGGTCGAGCAGAACGAGGTCGCGACCGAGCAAGGCCCCGTGCGCTTCACGGTCAGCATCGGCGTCTCGACCTATCGCCGCGGCAAGGCGTTCGACCAGGTCATGGAGACCGCCGACCAGGCGCTCTACCGCGCCAAGGAGGGCGGCCGCAACCGCGTCGTCGACCTGCCGCTCAACGGCAACCTCGCGCCGGCCTGACGCCGATCCGCGCGCCGCCACGGCGCGGCGCAACCCGATCGCCGCGGGTTCGGCTATAGTGGCGAGCGTCATGCATGCCATCGCGCGCAAATTCTGGGCGCTGGAAGGGCCGACCTGGCTGGTCGCCGCGGCGATCTACGGCGCCTGGTTCCTCTTGATCTGGTGCCATCGCGCGATCCCCTGGTGGCTCCAGCTGCCGATCGGCGCCTATCTGATCGCCTGGCAGTTCTCGCTGCAGCACGAGACCATCCACGGCTTCCGCGCCGCGCCGGCCTGGCTGCGCTTCGCGATCGCGTTCCCGCCGCTCGGCCTGTGGTTCCCCTACCCGCTCTATCGCAAGAGCCATTCGATCCATCACCGCAACACCCACCTGACCGTGCCGGGCGAGGACACCGAGGGCTACTACGTGCGCCAGGACGAGTGGCGGCGCATGAGCCGGCTCGGGCGCGCCGTCCTGCTCGTCAACCAGACCCTGGTCGGCCGGCTCGCGATCGGCCCGCTGCTCCGCCTCGTCAAGCTCGCCCAGCGCGAGACCGCGCGCGTGCGCCGCGGCGATCGCTCCCACTTGCCGCACTGGGCGATCCACGTCGTCGCGGTCGGCGCGCTGTTCTGGTTCATCTCGGGCGTCTGCGGCATGCCCTGGTGGCACTACGTGCTCGTGATCGCATATCCCGGCTTCAGCCTCGGCCTGTTGCGCGCCTTCATCGAGCATCGTGCCGGGCGGCGGCCGGGCGAGCGCACCGCGATCGTCGAGTCCAACTGGCTGTTCGGCCTGCTCTTCCTGTGGAACAACCTGCACGTCGCCCATCATCTGAAGCCGACCATGCCGTGGTACGAGCTGCCGCGCTTCTGGCGCGACAACCGCGCCAAGCTGCTCGACCACAACGGCGGCTTCCACTTCCGCGGCTACGGCGAGATCGCCCGCCGCTGGCTCGTCAAGCCGGTGTTCGTCCCGGTCCACCCGATCCACTAGCGACTGCGGGGCCGCGCGGGGTCGCCCATGACCCCGTCGATCCTCCCGTCGGCGCGCGGCCCCGACGCTGACGGACCAGCCGCGGGTTGCTATAGCTTGCGCGTGGAAATCGACGCAATGGAGGTGCCGGGGCTGGCGCGCGCGACGGTGCTCGCGCTGTCGCGCCGCTCGGACATGCGCGGCCTCGTGCAGCTCGCGACCCATCTCATGCTGTTGACGCTGACCGGCACGCTGGTCAACGCCAGCCTCGGCACGTGGTGGGCGGCGCCGGCGATCGTGCTGCACGGCGCGGTGCTCGATTTCCTGTTCTGCGCGCTGCACGAAAGCGTGCATCGCACGCCGTTCGCCAGCCGTTGGCTCAACGACACGGTCGCCTGGATCACCGGCGCCCTCCTGATGCTGCCGGCCGGCTATTTCCGGCTGTTCCACTTCGCCCACCACCGCTTCACCCAGGACCCGGCGCGCGATCCCGAGCTCCTGACCCCCAAGGCGGCGTCGCTCGCGAGCTGGCTGTGGTTCGTCTCCGGGCTGCCGAACTGGCGCGCCCGCATCAAGGGCACCTTGCGCCACGCGCTGACCGGGCGCGTGCCGGAGCCGTTCATCCCGCCGGCGCAGCACCGCGCCATCGTGCGCGAGGCACGCGCGCTGTGGGCGCTCTATCTGGCGATCCTCGCGTTGTCGCTGACGCTCGGTCGCGCCGATGCGCTCTATTACTGGGTCCTTCCCGCGATCGCGGGCCAGCCGTTCCTCCGGCTGTTCCTCCACGCCGAGCACACCGGCTGCGCCTACGCCGCCGACATGTTCGCCAACACGCGCACGACCGACACCACCGCGGCGCTGCGCCGCTTGACCTGGAACATGCCCTTGCACACGGCGCATCACGCCTACCCGTCGGTGCCGTTCCACGCGCTGCCGCGGCTCGATGCGCTGATCCGCGACCGCATCCGGGTGCGCGCGCCCGGCTACCTCGCCGTGCATCGCGGTCTCCTGCGGGATCTTCGAGCCCGCTAGCGGCCGCCGACGTCGCAGCGACACTTCGCGCTTGTCGGCCGGCGGCCGGCGCGCTAACCGTCCGGCATGCTTCTCGATCCGTTCTGGCTCGCGCTGCTCGTCAAGATCGCGGCGACGGTCTCGGTCGTGGTCGCGGCCTCGCTCGCGATCGAGCGCGGCGGACCCTATTGGGGCGGGCTGTTGTGCGCGTTGCCGATCGGCGCCGGACCGGGCTACGTGCTGCTCGCGCTGCAGGAGGATGCGCGCTTCGTCGCCGCGAGCGCGCTCGCCAGCCTCGGCGCGACCATCGCGGTCAACCTCTTCATTCTCGTCGTGGTGCGGCTGGCGCCGACCCGCTCGCTGCTCGTCACGCTGGGCGGTGCCGTCGCGTGCTGGATCGCCATCGTGCTGCTGGTCCGGCCGATCGCCTGGACGGCCGGTCCCGTCCTGCTCGCCAATCTGGCGACGATCGGCGCGTGCTGCGTCTTGACGCGCAACAGCGAGCGCGACGTTCCGGCGCGGCGGGCGGCGCGCCACTGGCTCGACCTGCCGATCCGCGCGCTGCTGATCGGCTGCGTGACCGCCGGCATCGTCACGGCGAGCCGCCTCCTCGGCCCGAGCCTGACCGGCATCGCGCTGGTGTTCCCGATCGCGGTCGCCAGCCTGACGGCGATCACCCATGCGCGGCTCGGCGGCCCGGCGGCGGCGGCGACCATGGCGACCGCGCTGCGCGCCATGCCGGGCTTCGTGCTCGCGCTCGTCACCTTGCATTGGCTGGTGCCGATCGACGTGGTGTTCGGTTTCCTCGCCGCGCTGGCAAGCTCGCTCGCGTGGGCCGGCGCGATGATGGCGTGGCGCGCCTACGCGCGCCCGGCGCTGTCGGCCGCGGGCTGAGCCTGCGCGGCCGCGCGGCGCGCCTCGGCGAGCAGCCAGGCACGGAACGCGGCGACCTTGTGGGGATCGCGCTGGGCCTCCGGCGTCACGCACCAATAGGCCGATTGGGTCGGCCAGCCGGCGTCCGACAACGCGACCAACCGACCGGCGGCGACGTCGTCCGCCACCAGCATGTCGGGCGCCAGCGCGATGCCTTGGCCGAGCGCGGCGGCCTGCAACATGAAGGTCTGGTCGCTGAAGCTCGGTCCGCGCGCCGCATTGACGTCGTCGATGCCCTGGGCGGCCAGCCACAAGCGCCAGTTGCGCCGCGCCTTGTCGTGCAGCAGCGGCTGGCTGCGCAGCGCCGCTCGCCTGGCCGCGGCGCTCGATCCGCGCACCAAGGCGGGGCTGCAGACCGGGATCAGCCGCACCGGGAACAGGCGATCGCTGCGCAGCCCGGCGTAGCGGCCGCGGCCGTAGCGGATCGCGACGTCGATCTCGTCGTCGCGGAAGTTGGCCAGGCCCATGGTCGCCTCGATCGCGAGATCGAGCGCCGGATGCAGCGCGCGGAAGCGCTCGAGCCGCGGCAGCAGCCATTGCGCCGCGAACGACGGCGGCGCGCTGACGTGCAGCTGCTGCTGCGCGCCCTTGAGCCGGCTGGTCGCGCCGGCGATCTCGTCGAACGCCGCGCGGATCGGCGGCAGATAGGCGGCGCCCGCCGCGGTCAGCTGCAGACGGCGGTTGAAGCGCACGAACAGGCGCGCGCCCAGCGCCGTCTCGAGGCTCTTGATCTGCTGGCTGATCGCGCCCGGCGTGACGTTCAGCAGGTCGGCAGCCTGCTTGAAGCTGAGATGCTCCGCGGCGGCCACGAAGGCGCGCAGCGCCGGCAGCGGCGGCAACCTGACGGTCATGCATCAAGTTAGGCAGGCTATTCCGACGCCGCAACAATCGTGATTTGTCAGCCGCCTAGGAACGCACCAGATTGGCTCCAATGCGTCATACCAGGAGGCCCGCCATGGCGTCCGATCACGACCTGCTCACCGCGCTCAACGACGACTACATCCGGTCGGTCCAGGCGAGCGACGTCGGTCGCTTTCGCGAGATCCTCGCCGAGGATTTCCTGTGCTCGAACCCCGACGGCTCGCTGGTCGACAAGGCGCGGTTCCTCGAGCAGACCGCGCGGCCGGTGACGATCCGAAACCTCTCGATCGAGGACGTGCGCATCCGCCTGATGGGCGACGTCGCCATCATTCACGCGCGCACGCGCTACACGACGCCGAACGGCGAGACGCGCCAAGGCCGCTACACCGACGTGTGGGCGCGCCGCGACGGCACCTGGTTGTGCGTGTCCGCGCACGTCACGCGCTAGGCAATCTAATGAACGTCATTGCTTCGTCGCTACGCTCCTCGCAATGACAATGAGAATGATATGACGGCACTTTTGGATTCGGTGGAATTGCAGCGCCGCTTCGCCTGGCCGGCGGTGCTGGCCTGCTTCTGCTCGGCCGTGCTCGCGTGGGGCTTCGGCTTCTACGGCCAGTCGGTGTTCCTCGCGACCTTGCGCACCGAGCACGGCTGGTCGACGGCGCTGATCGCCACTGCGACCACGAGCTACTATCTGGTCGGCGCCGTCTTGATCGCGCTGACGCCCGGACTGATCGACCGCCTGGGCCCGCGCGTCGTGATCCTCGGCGGCGCCGTCGTGCTGACGGCGGGCGCCCTCCTCCTGTCGCTAGGAGCCTGTCCGGATATTTGCCGGGACAGGGTTGTCGATGGCGTTTGGGATAGGCAGTAGCGCTTGCGTGGTG
>DATJNS010000155.1:0-2352 GCA_035507915.1 Candidatus Sulfotelmatobacter sp. | reverse complement strand
TCCATGTCCTGCAGCGGCAGGCCGGCGCGCAGCGCCATGGCGTTGCCGTCGCCCGTGCAGGTGTGCGCCGAGGTGCAGGAGAAGTAGGCGCGGCCGTAGCCGCCGGTCGCCAGCACGGTCTGGTGCGCGCGGAAGCGGTGGATCGAGCCGTCCTCCAGGCACAGCGCCATGACGCCGCGGCACGCCCCGTCCTCGTCCATGATCAGGTCGAGCGCGAAGTACTCGACGAAGAACTGCGCGTTGTGCTTCAGGCATTGCTGGTAGAGCGTGTGCAGGATCGCGTGGCCGGTGCGATCGGCGGCGGCGCAGGCGCGGTGCGCCATGCCGCCCTCGCCGTACTTCAGCGTGTGGCCGCCGAACGGCCGCTGATAGATCTTGCCCGCGTCGGTGCGCGAGAACGGCACGCCGAAATGCTCGAGCTCGATCACCGCCGGTATGGCATTGCGGCACAGATACTCGATCGCGTCCTGGTCGCCGAGCCAGTCGGAGCCCTTGACGGTGTCGTACATGTGATAGCGCCAGTCGTCGTCGCCCATGTTGCCGAGCGCGGCGCCGATGCCGCCCTGCGCCGCCACCGTGTGGCTGCGCGTCGGGAACACCTTGGTGATGCAGGCGGTCTTGAGCCCGGCGACGGTCATGCCGAGGGTCGCGCGCAGGCCGGCGCCGCCGGCGCCCACCACGACGACGTCGAAGCTGTGATCGGTGATCTTGTAGCTCTCCGCCATGCCTCAACCCCCGAAGGCGAGTTTCAGGACCGAGATCACGGCGAGCAGTCCGAGCAGCGCCGCCAATCCCTTGATGATCGCGATGCTGGCGATCTTGTGGCCCTCGTCATGAACGTAGTCCTCGAGCACCACCTGCAGGCCGAGCGCGGCGTGATAGAACGTCGCCACGATCAGGAGCACCGTCAGGGTGGCGACGAGCGGCGCCTTGAACCACGCGACCGCGGTCGCATAGTCGGCACCGATCAGCCGGATGACGCCGCAGACGAACCACAGCGACAACGGCACCAGCGCGACTGCGGTCATGCGCTGCGCCCACCAGTGATGGACGCCTTCCTTGGCCGAGCCGAGACCGCGCACGCGGCCGATGGTCGAGCGTAGCGCCATCACGACCCTCCGAGCATCGAGCAGCCGATCATCCAGGCGACCAGGGTGAGGGCGGCGGTGCCGATCAGCACGGCGTAGCCCGAGGCGTAGGCCGTCTTGAGCTCGAAACCGTAGCCGGCGTCCCAGAACAGGTGCCGGACGCCGTTGCACAGATGATAGAACAGCGCGACCGACCAGCCGAACAGGATCAGCATGCCGAACCACGAGCGGATGAAGGCCTGCGCGTGCGCGTAGGCGGCCGGCCCGCTCGCCGTGGCGACCAGCCAATAGACGAGAAGCAGCGTACCGACCGCGAGCGCGACGCCGGCGATGCGGTGCGTGATCGACAGCATCGAGGTCAGCTGCGGGCGGTAGATCTGCAGGTGCGGCGACAGCGGCCGCGCGCTCTGCGCCATGATCGGGAGCCCCTCCAACGCGTTGAAAAACGTGGTGAATCCGCTCAAGCCGGACCCGCCCGTGATTTAGCGCCGCGCGCCAACGCGAGTCAACGTGGCTTACATTCGTGATTCGCGTCGCATGCGTTCGCGGTTCGCCAAGTCACGGCGGCGATGAGCCCGCGATCCGACGCATGGACGGACCGGCGCGCCCCATCCCCGACTCAACGCGGGCTTGCGCTAAGCGCTTCCCACAACGATGGTCGCGGCCATGAATGTGCTGGCGATCCAGTCGGCGGTCGCGTTCGGCCATGTCGGCAACGAGGCCGCGCGCCTGCCCCTCAATCTGCTGGGCCACGAGGTCTGGCCGATCGATACCGTCCGGTTCTCCAACCACCCGGGCCACGGCCGCTTCCGCGGACGGGTGACGCCGCCCGAGGAGGTCGCGGCGCTGCTGCAGGGCCTGGAGGAGCTCGGCCTGTTCGCGCGCGTCGACGCGGTGCTGTCGGGCTATCTCGGCGACCCGCGCACCGCCGCGCTGGTCGCGCGCACCGTGGCGTCGGTCAAGCGCGCCAATCCGGCGGCGCGCTACTTGTGCGATCCCGTGATGGGCGACGACGACCGGCTGTTCGTCGACCCGGCCATACCGGCCTTGATGCGCGATCTGCTGGCGCCGCTCGCCGACGTCGTCACGCCCAACGTCTTCGAGCTCGCCCGGCTGGCCGGCGCGGCGCCCCTGGACGCCACCGAACGCGGGCTGCGCGCGGCGGCGCGCGCGCTGGAGCGGCCGCTCGTCGTCCTCACCGGCGTCGCGAGCGACGACACGCCGGCCGACGCGATCGACACGCTCGCCGTCACGCCGGCGCGCG
>DATJNS010000154.1:0-10354 GCA_035507915.1 Candidatus Sulfotelmatobacter sp. | reverse complement strand
CAGCATCCCGTTCTGCGTCGCGATCGCGTTGACCGCCGATCCGCGCGATCCCGCCAGCTTCAGCGAGGCGGCGCTCGCCGATCCGCGGATCCGCGCGCTGACCCGCAAGGTCGCGGTGACGGGCGCCGGACACGGCGGCTGGGCGACCACGACGCGTATCGAGCTGGTCGACGGGCGGCGGCTCGAGCGCAGGGTCGAGGCCTATCCCGGGACGCCCGAGATGCCGATGAGCGCGACCGAGCGCGGGGCGAAGTTCATGCGCTTGACCGGCCGCCTCGGCGCCGCCGCCGGCCCGCTCTATGCACGGCTCGAGCAGATCGAGCGCGAGACCACGCTCGACTGGCTGGGCGCCGCCCCGTCCTAGCCCGACGGCGCGATCACGACCTCGTCGCCGTGCGGCGTCAGGCGCGCGCCGAGCGCGGCGCTGCGGCCCGCCAGATCGTCGAGCGCCGCGGCCTCGGGCGCGAGCGCACACAGGACCGACTCGTTGCGCGCATTGTGGCGCACGAACTGGAAGCGCGTGCCCGTGATGCCGCCGCGCTCGCAGGCGACGCGCAGCATCATGCCGAGCCAGTCGCCGTGCGCCTTGCCGCCGTGGCCGGTGTGGAACGAGAAGCTGCCGAGCCCGTAGCAGATCGGCTTGCCGCGGTAGATCTCGATCGGCAGCACGTAGTGCGGCCCGTGGCCGATCACGAGGTCGGCGCCGGCGTCGATCGCGGCGTGGGCGATCTCGCTCATGTACTGCAGGACGTCGCGGCCGAGACCCCAGTGGCACGACGCGACGACGACGTCGGCCTGGGCGCGCAGCGCGGCGACGTCGTCGCGGAACGCCTGCAAGGATTTCGCGTCGGCCCAGGTCACGATCACGGGCGGCACGCCCGGCCGATTGGGCGGCGGCACGCCGGGCGCGATGCGGCTGGTCGGCACGTGGTAGGCGGTGTGGCCCTGGATCACCGCGACGCCGGGCGCGCGCTCGCGCGCCTCATGGTTGGTCGGCCAGTAGACCGAGGTGCGCTGGAGGAAGCCGACGCGCAGTCCGCCACGTTCCAGGATCGCGGGCGCGCGCGCCGCGGCGCGATTGGCGCCCGCGCCGGTGCTCGGGATGCCGAGCGCACCCAGCCGCGCGACCGACGCCAGGATCGCGGCGTCGCCGTAGTTGACGTTGTTCGCGATGCCGACCGCCTGGATGAAGCCGCGTTTCAGCGCCTCGCCGCCGATGCTGGGCGACGCGAAGAAGCCCTCGTTGTCGATCGAGTGGTCCGGCGGCTGGTAGAGGCAGCATTCGAGATTGGCGAACACGACGTCGGCGGCGCGAAACTCCTCGGCGACGCGCGCGAACGGCACCGCCGGATCGTCGACCTGCATCAGGTTGACGTCGCCGGTCAGAATCATCTTCATGGCTGCGCCCCTCCCGACGCACGAGTCTACAGCGGCTTGCGCCGGCGCTCCACCGGACCCTATCGTGGGCGCGGAGGGAACCGGCATGACGGACTGCGACGTACTGGTCGTCGGCAAGGGCAATGCGGCGCTGTGCGCGGCGCTGGCGGCGCGCGACCAGGGCGCCCGCGTCGTCATGCTGGAGTCGGCGAGCGAGGAGGAGTCGGGCGGCAACAGCCACTTCGCTGGCGGCGTGATGCGCTTCGCGTTCGACGGCGTCGATGACCTGAAGCGCATCACCGAGCTGACCGACGAGGAGATCGCGACCAGCGATTTCGGCACCAACACGCGCGACGAGTATTTCGACGATCTGTTCCGGCTCACCAGCTTCCGCACCGATCCCGCGCTGTCGGAGCTCCTGGTCACCCAAAGCCTCGACGTGATGGCGTGGCTGCGCGCCAAGGGCGCACGCTTCGTGCCGAATTACGGTCGCCAGTCCGCCCTCGTCGACGGCAAGCGGAAATTCTTCGGTCGGCTGCCGATCGAGGTGTCGGGCGGCGGCGCCGGGCTGGTGCAGGCGCTCGACCGCGCGGTCGCCAAGGCCGACATCGCCGTGCACTACGGCACGCGCGCGGTCGCGCTGATCCACGACGGCGAGCGGGTCGGCGGCGTGCGCGCCAAGCACGACGGCAAGCTGACGGAGTTTCGCGCGCGTTGCGTCGTGCTGGCCTGCGGCGGCTTCGAGGCCAATCCGGAATGGCGCGCGCGCTATCTGGGGCCCGGCTGGGAGCTCGCCAAAGTGCGGGGCACGCGCTTCAACGTCGGCGACGGGCTGCGCATGGCGCTCGACATCGGCGCCGCACCCTACGGCAACTGGTCGGGCTGCCATGCGACGGGCTGGGACCGCTACGCGCCCGAGTTCGGCGACCGCTCGGTCGGCGACCAGTTCCAGAAGCACTCCTACATCTTCGGCCTCTTGATCAACGCCGACGGCAACCGCTTCGTCGACGAGGGGCTCGACTTCCACTCCTTCACCTACGCGAAGTACGGCGGCGAGGTCCTCAAGCAGCCCGGACAATTCGCCTGGCAGGTGTTCGACGCCAAGGTCAAGACTCTGCTGCGCCCCGAATACCGCATGAAGATGATGACCAAGGTGACGGCGCCGACGCTGGAAGCCCTGGCGCCCCAGCTCGAAGGCGTCGATCCCGTCCGGTTCCTCGAGACCGTGCGCGCGTTCAACGACGCGGTGATGACCGACGTGCCGTTCCAGCACACCGTCAAGGACGGCAAGGCCACGCGTGGGCTCAGCCCGCCCAAGTCGAACTGGGCGCAGCGCCTCGACACCCCGCCGTTCGAGGCCTACGCAACGACCTGCGGCATCACGTTCACGTTCGGCGGCGTGCGCATCGATCCGGAAAGCGGCCAGGTGGTCGACGTGATCCAGCAGCCGATCCCCGGGCTCTACGCCGCCGGCGAGATGGTCGGCGGACTGTTCTACTTCAACTACCCCAGCGGCACCGGCCTGGTGTCGGGCGCGGTGTTCGGCCGGCTCGCCGGCACCAGCGCCGGAATCGCGGCACGGAGGAACGCATGACGCTTGCGCTCGAGCTCGCCACGCGGTCGTCCCGCCTCGGCTTCGAGGATCTGCCGCCCCAGGCGGTGCGCGCCGCCAAGGTCGGCATCCTCGACCTGGTCGGCGTGACCTTGGCCGGCATGGTCGAGCCGACCACCCGGATCCTCGCCGGCGTGCTGGCGTCGGACGGCGACAGCGTGGTGTTCGGCACGACGCGGCGCACGAGCGCGCTCGACGCCGCGCTGATCAACGGCACGGCCTCGCACGCGCTCGACTTCGACGACATGAACAACACCTTGGGCGGCCATCCGACCGCGCCGATCCTGCCGGCGCTGTTCGCGCTCGCCGATCAGCATCCAGTCGACGGTCGCCAGTTCATCACCGCCTACGTCGCCGGCTTCGAGACCGAGTCCAAGCTCGGGCTCGCGGTCAACTTCCACCACTACAGCAAGGGTTGGCACCCGACCGCGACCTTGGGCGTGTTCGGCGCGGCCGCCGCGGCGAGCCGTCTGCTCGGCCTGGACGCCGACCGCACCGCCATTGCGCTCGCGATCGCCGCCTCGATGTCGTCCGGCCTCAAGGCCAATTTCGGCACCATGACGAAGCCGCTGCATGTCGGCCATTGCAGCCGCAACGGCCTGTTCGCCGCGCTGCTGGCGCGCGACGGTTTCACGGCCAATCCCGGCGCGCTGGAGCACAAGCAGGGCTTCCTCGAGGTGTTCAACGGCGCCGGCGCCTACGACGTCGGCCCGATCGCGGCGCGCTGGGGCGCGCCGTTCGACATCGTCAGCCCCGGCATCGCGCTCAAGCAGTACCCGTGCTGCGGCAGCACGCACCCGGCGATCGACGTGATGATCGACCTCGCGCGCCGCCACGACCTCAAGCCCGCTGCCGTCGCGCGCATCGAGTCGTGGACCCACGAGCGCCGGCTGCAGCACACCAACCGACCCGACCCGCAGAGCGAGCTCGACGCCAAGTTCAGCGTGCAGTACTGCCTGGCGCGCGCGCTGGTCGACCGCTCGGTCAAGATCGAGGATTTCGAGAACGACGCGGTGCGCGACCCCAATGTCCGCGCGCTGCTGCCGCGCATCCATGCCGCCACCTACGGCACCGACCGCTTCCCGGCCGACAAGCACTTCGGCGCCGAGGTCGCCGTGACGCTGACCGACGGCCGGATCGTGTCGGGCAAGATCGAAGAGCCGCTCGGCCGCAGCGCGCAATCGCCGCTGCCCGCCGATCGTCTGCGCGAGAAGTTCGTCAACTGCGCCGCGCGCGTGCTGCCGCGCGCGGTCGCACCGGCGCTGGCCGATCAGATCGAGGCGATCGACACCATCGCCGACCTGCGCCAGCTCACCGGACTGCTGGTGCCGCCGGCGCCGCAGCGCGCGCGCGCCTAGCGACCTCCTCGACGCGGAGCGACCACGATGGCCGAGCGCATCAACCGGGCGATCGAGCTCTTGGAGCAGGATCAGGCGATCTACTACGCCGGCGCGCATACCGGCCACGTCTTGACCCACGCGCAGGGTCGCGAGGACGCCCACACCTGGGCCGACTACATGAATGTCGGCATGGAGCACGGCGCGTTCGACATGACCGGGCTCGCCGAGTATCTGCGCGGCATGGTCGATGGCGGGCCGACACGGTCGGGCCATCGCACACCGACCGTGATCGTCGAGGCGCCGGTCAACGGCACCGACGCCGCCAACGTGCGCTTCAACGCCTGGCAGTTCCGCCAGATCCTCGGCCGCGGCGCGCACGGCATCCTGATGTGCCAGGCCGAGTCGGCCGACGCGGTGCGCGCGTTCGTCGAGGCGTGCCGCTATCCGCATCACGCGCTCGGCGTCGATCCCGCGCTGCCGAGCCCGGTCGCGCGCATGCGCGGCGCCACGGCGGAGCGCGCCGGCGGCGCCCGGCCGCTCGGGCTGGGCACGCGCGGCCGCGGCTCGGAGACCACCGCCGCGGCGATCTGGGGTGTCGCGCCGGAGGATTACATGGCGCGCTGCGACCCGTGGCCGCTCAACCCGAAGGGCGAGCTGCTGCTCGGCGTCAAGCTCGAGAGCCCCGAAGGCGTGGCGCATTGCGAGGAGATCCTGGCGGTGCCCGGCCTCGGCTTCGCCGAGCTCGGGCCGGGCGATCTCGGGCTCGCGCTCGGCTACGTCGCGGTGCCGCGCGCGCCCTACCCGCCCGAGATGCAGGAGGCGCGCGAGCGCGTATTCGCCGCCTGCCGCAAGAACCGCGTGCCGTTCCTCGAGGGCTGCACGCCCGACACTATCGTGGCGCGGCTCGACGAGGGCGTGCGCGTGATCGCGGGCCACCGCGAGGACACGGCCCGGATCGGTCGCGCGCACCAGAAGCGCACCATGCCGGTCTAGAGGACTCCGTCGATGCACAGACTCCGTTTCAGCTGGGCGGCCGGCCTGATCCTGGCCGCCCTGGCCGCCCTGGTTGCCGGCGGCGTGCCGGCCGCGGCCGCCGACGCCTATCCGTCACGGCCGGTGCGCGTGCTCGTCGGCTATCCGCCCGGCGGACCGGCCGACATCATCGGTCGCGTGCTATGCGACCATCTGACGACGGCGCTGGGCGCGCCGTTCTATCTCGAAGCCAAACCGGGCGCGGCGGGCAACCTGGCGGGTGAGATTCTCGCCAACGCGCCGCCCGACGGCTACACGCTCTATCTCGTGGGATTGGGCAACGCCGCGGTCGCGCGCGATCTCTACGGCAATCTGTCGTACGATCCGGCGACCGCCTACGCGCCGATCACGCTCCTGGTGCGACTGCCGGTCGTGCTCGAGGTCAATGCCAAGCTGCCGGTCGCGAGCTACGCCGCGTTCATCGCGTACGCGAAATCGGGCGTCCAGCTCGATTACGGCTCGCCCGGCATCGGCACCATGGTCCATCTGGCCGGCGAGCTCCTGAAGATGCGCGCCGGCTTCAAGAGCGAGCACATCGCCTATCGGGGCACCGGCCCGTTCACCAACGCGATGATGCAGAACGAGGTCCAGTGGGCGTTCGACGTGCCCAACGCGGCGATGACGTTGCGGCAGGGCGGCTTCGTCAAGTTGCTGGCGGTCACCTCGGCGACGCGATACCCGAGCTTCCCGGATCTCCCGACCATGCAGGAGGTCGGCCTGCCGGGGTTCGTCGCCACGACCTGGTTCGCGCTGGTCGCGCCCGCCGCGACGCCGCGGCCCATCATCGACCGCCTGTCGGCCGAGGTCGCGCGCGGCTTCAAGATCCCGAAGAACGCGGAGCGCCTGCGCAACGCCGGGCTCGATCCCGCGACCTCGACACCGGAGGAGACCGCGACGATCTTCGAGGAGGCGCGCCAGACCTGGGGCACCGTGATCCGCGCCAATCACATCAGGGCGGAGTGACCGCCGGCCGACATGGAACGGAGACGCGCATGGCCAAGACGCACATCACCTACGAGCTCGACGGCGAGGTGGCGCTGATCGGGCTCGACCGCGCCGACAAGCGCAACGCGATCAGCGACGAGGTGCTGCGCCAGCTGCGCGACGCGGCGGCGCGCGCCGGCGAGGAAGCCAAGGTCGGCGTGGTGTTCGGCCACGGGCCGTGCTTCTCGGCGGGGCTCGATCTCGCCGAGGCCGCGACCTGGATGAAGCCGGGTGCGCCACGACGCCGACGCGGCCGCTGGAATCGCCCGTTCGACCTGATGGCGCGCGGCCCGATCCCGTTCGTCGCGGCGCTGCACGGCGCCTGCGTCGGCGGCGGACTCGAGCTCGCCGCGGCGGCGCACGTGCGGGTCGCCGACGAGACGACGATGTTCGCGCTGCCCGAGGGCCAGCGCGGCATCTTCGTCGGCGGCGGCGGCGCGGTGCGCATCCAGCGCCTGATGGGCTACGCCCGCATGGCCGACCTGATGCTGACCGGCCGCGTGCTGACCGCCGCCGAGGGCGAGCGCGCCAATCTGTGCCAGTACGTGGTGCCCAAAGGCGAGGCGCTCGCGCGCGCCGTCTCGCTCGCCCGACGCATCGCCGAGAACGCGCCGATGTCGAACTGGGCGGTCACCAACGGCCTGCCGCGGCTGGGCGACATGTCGCACGAGGACGGGTTGTTCGTCGAAGGGCTGATCGGCGCCTGGGTCGCGAGCCCGGAGGGCTTCGCGCGCATCCAGGCCTTCGTCGACAAGAAGGCGGCGCGCCTGGCCGCGCCCGGCACCTCCGGCGACGGCCGTTGAAGGCGGGGGCGCTGACGCGTCAGGCCTCCGGCGGCGCGTAGACGGCCTGCGGCTCGGGCACACCCTTCAGGGTGAAGCGGCCGACCGGCCGACAGGCGACGCCGAGCGCGTCGGCGAAATCCTGCGACAGCAGCACCGGCAGGCCGACCTGCTTGGTCAGGGTCTCGAGACGCGCCGTGCGGTTGACCGCCGGGCCGATCACGTTGAGGCCCAGCCGGTCGACCCCGCCGACATTGCCCCAGCTGACCGCACCGACATGCAGGCCGATGCCGAAGCGGATGGTCGGCCGGCCGTCGGCGACCCGTCCACGGTTGATTGCCGCCACGCTCTCCCGTGCGTTGTACGCCGCATCGAGCGCCGCGCGACACGCGCCGCGCCGGCCATCCGTGTCGGACCCGACCGGGAAGATCGCCAGCGCGGCGTCGCCGATGAACTGCAGCACCTCGCCGCCGCGCGCCGTCACCGCGTTCGTCACCGCGCCGAAATACTCGTTGAGCAGCACGATCAGGTCGTGCGGCGCAAGCGCCTCGTTGAGCGCGGTGAACTCGCGCAGATCGGAGTACCAGAACGCCGCCTCGATGGTCTCGACGTCGCCGCGCCTGATGTGGCCGGCCAGGATGCGCGCCCCACTGCGTTGACCGACATACGTCTCGAGCAGCGTGATCGCGGTCCGCCGCGCCGCCCGGATCTCGGCGACCCGCGCGAGCGGGATGACGATCGTGTCAATCGCCGCGACGTGCGCGTCGTCGAACCCTTGCGGCGCGACGGTCGCGAAGGTCACGGCGTGCAGCGAGCCATCGGAGAAGCGCAGCGGCACGATCAGATAGTCGGTGATGCCTTGCTCGCGGAACTCCTGGAGCACCGGATAGTCGATTGGGCAATCGGGATCGACCAGGCGGCGCCGCAGCGCCGTGCCATGCTCGTAGACATGGGCCATCGGGCTCGCCTTGTACTCCGGCTGTTCCGCCGTCTCGTAGGTCGCCTCGCTCATCTGCACGGCGGCGCCCGGACGCCACACGAAGCGGCGCGCCACGACGTTCGGGTGCAGGGTCTGAATGAACACGCCGACGCGCGACAACGGTACGCCGGCCTCGACCAGCCGCCGGCATGTGGCGTCGAGCATCTTCTGCGCATCCTGCTCCGAGCGCCCGCCGTCGATCAGCCAATCCCGGAGCGCGGCGATGGCGGGATGGGTCATCACCGCGGGGGCGTGTAGAGCCAGCCCGTTCCGCCGCAGCTCTCGCATGCGGCGTCGCCGACGGCGCCGCTGCCGCCGCAGTCGGCGCACATCGTCCAGTTCTCGGGCGCAACGGCACCCTTGAAGCGACCCTCGCAGCGCACCGGCTCCTCTTCGCCCTCGACCTCGAACGTCTTGGCACAGCGGCGGTTGATGTGCTCGCTGTAGATCGAGACGGTGCCGCACTCCGGGCAGATCGCCTTCGGTCTCGGCTGCAGCGCGCCCATGCGCTTGGCCCGCCGAACCCTAGGCCGAAGCCGCCGGCGGATAGGCTTGGCCCCAGCGATCGAGATAGACGAAGTCGGTGAGCGGGCCGCGGCCGACCGGACCGAATTTGCCCATCGGGTAGCCGATCGGGATGATGGCGTAGGAATGCACGCCGGGCGGCAACCCGAGCGCCGCCTCCGTCTCCTTCTCGTAGAGCAGGTGGCGCGTCGTCAGCGTGGCGCCGAGCCCGAGCGCGCGGGCGGTCAGCAGCATGTTCTGCACCGCCGGGTAGATCGAGGCGCCGCTCGACCGGTTGGCCGGCGCGTCGCCGTGCTCGATGCAGGGCACGATCCAGACCGGGGCCTCGTGGAAGTGGTCGGTCAGATACTCGACCGCGCCGTGCTGGCGATGGTAGCCCTCCTTGGTCGCGCCCGGCGGCGGGGCGCTGGTGGCGTAGCGCGGCCCGATCACCTCGTCGAGGGCGCGCTTGTACCAGACCTGGACCGCCTTCTTGATCGCCGGATCCTTGATCACCAGGAAGCGCCAGCGCTGGGTGTTGCCGCCGTTGGGCCCGCACTGGCCCGCCTTGAGGATCTTGGCGATCAGCGCGTCGGGCACCGGGTCGGGCTTGAGCCGGCGCATCGCCCGGGTCGTCTCGATGATGTGGAACAGGTCGGTTGCGTCGGCCATCCGCGTCTCCTCGTGGGGGCTTGATGGACATTGCCCCGGGGCCGAGTGTAGCGCCCGCAGGGCGGGCCGACGACCCCGCGTTGGCCGGCCGAACCGCCGGGTCCCCGGCCCGCCCGGAGCGGATTTTGACGTGGGTCAATGGACAATTCCTACACACCCCCTAGCCTTCCGGCGCGATGGACCAAGCCGCGATCATGACCACCCCGCGCCGCCGTGACGCCTTGCCGCCCGGCGTCTTCCGCTACGTGCTGGCGACCGGCGCGCTGCATCAGCTGCTGCTCGTCATCCTGACGATCGCCGTGTTCCTGATCGAGCTGGTGCCGCTCGAGCTGCAACGCCGCATCGTCGACGACCTCGCCAAGCAGCGCGCGTTCGGTGCCATCGTGACGCTCTGCGCGATCTATGGCGGCATCATCCTGGTCCATGGCAGCAGCAAGCTCGGCCTCAACGTCTATCGCGGCTGGGTCGGCGAGCGCGCCACGCTCGACCTGCGCAGGCGCATCCGCGCGCTGGCCGCCGCCGGCAACGGCGTGGCGGCGACCGCCGACGCGCGCGGGGTCGAGGTCTCGATGATCGTCGCGGAGGTCGAGCCGATCGGCGCGTTCGTCGGCTACAGCCTGTCGGAGCCGCTGCTGCAGGCCGGCGTGCTGCTGTCGGTGTTCGCCTACATGATCCACCTCGATTTCTGGATGGCCCTGATCGCGGCGGTCATCTTCGCGCCCCAGCTCGTCTTCGTGCCGCTGGTGCAGGGCGCGATCGTGCGGCGCACGGCATTGCGGGTGCAGATCCTGCGTGGGCTCAGCATCAGCATCGTCGCTGCCGACTACGACGAGCGCCGGGACGGCCCCCGGGATGAGGCGCGCATCGAGCGGGTGTTCGTCCTCGACATGGGCATCTTCCGGCTGAAGTTCACGCTCAATTTCCTGATGAACCTGTGCAACCACCTCCAGATCATCGCCGCGCTGCTGTTCGGCGGCTGGCTCGTCCTGCAAGGCCGGCTCGAGATCGGCGGCGTGGTCGCCTTCATCTCCGGCGTCGCTCGGCTGAACGATCCGTGGGGCGACCTGATCAA
>DATJNS010000153.1:0-9773 GCA_035507915.1 Candidatus Sulfotelmatobacter sp. | reverse complement strand
CCGCAAAGCCGAGCGCGCGCCGCCGCCACGAGCCGTGCGGCCGGGGTGCGGCGGCGGGCGGCGCGGGCGATGCCGACGGCGGCGGGCCGGCGCGACGCGCCGCGGTGCCGGTCGCCGGCGGCTTCGCTTTCGACTTGGTGGACTTGCGCGGACGGGTGGGGCGGGTCACGAACAGCACGGCGGTCGAGGAGACCGCGCTGCTTTTAACACATCACTCGCAAATCACCCAACAAGCGTTTGTGAATCAGCGATACTTTCGCTCATGCCGTTGCGGTTTGCGGCAGCCCGGTCAGCTCCAGGCTGAGCGCCCAGAGCGCGGCGCGGGCGTGCGCGTCGTAGGCCTGCGGATCGGCGCGCGCCTCCTGCTTGCGGTTGAAGTAGAGCCCGGTACGACCCGCGAGCGCGGGCGCGACCGCGAGGTTGAGCACGGCATCCGCGCCGTCCTCGACCTTGCTGATCGGCGTGTGCCCCGCGGTGCGCACCATCGTGGTGTTCATGTAGGTCGCGGGATGCAGCGCCGTCACGGTGACGCCGGTGCCCGCAAGGCGCTGCGCGAGCTCGACCGTGAACAGGATCTGGGCGAGCTTGCTCTGGCAGTAGGCGCGCACGCCGTCATAGCCGCGCGTCAGCATGACGTCGTCGAAGTCGATCGCATGTTGGCCGGCCGACGATACGTTGACGATGCGCGCAGGCGCGCTCTTGCGGATGGTCGGCAGCAGCAGGTGCGTGAGCAGGAACGGCGCGAGGTAGTTGACCGCAAAGCGCAGCTCGTGGCCGTCGCGGCTGGTTTCGCGACCGCTGACGCCGCGCGACGTCGAGCCCACGCCCGCATTGTTTATCAGGATGTCGAGCCGATCGGTGCGCGCGAGCACCTCGGCGGCGAGGCCGCGCACCTCGGCGAGCGACGCGAGGTCGGCGCGCAGGAAGTCGTGCGGCGCACCGCCGAGCGACGCCAGCACGGCGGCGCCGCGCTCGGCGTTGCGGCCGTGGATCAGCACACGCGCGCCGGCCTGCGCCAGAGCTTGCGCGATCAGTTTGCCGACGCCGTCGGTCGCCCCGGTCACCAGCGCCGTCTTGTCGGCCAACGTCATGGCGGCCTCTCCCGTCACGTCACGCGTTGACGTCGATCACGACGCGGCCGCGCACCTCGCCCTTGAGGATCTGGCCGGCGAGCGTCGGCAGCGCCGACAAGGGCGCGGTCTCCGTCACCGCGTCGAGCTTGTCCATCGGCAGGTCGCGCACCAGGCGCGCCCACGCCTCGCGGCGCGGCGCGATCGGACACATCACCGAGTCGATGCCGAGCAGATTGACGCCGCGCAGCAGGAACGGCAGCACCGTGGTGGCGAGCGCATTGCCGCCGGCCAGTCCGCAGGCGGCGACCGCGCCGCCGTACTTGAGCTGGGTCAGCACGGTGGCGAGCGTGGTGCCGCCGACCGCATCGATCGCGCCGGCCCAGCGCTCGGTGTCGAGCGGCCGCTTGGGCTCGACGGCCAGGCTGGCGCGCTCGACGATGGCGGCCGCGCCCAGACCTTTCAGGTAGTCGCCGAGCGCCGCGCGCCCGGTCGACGCCGCGACCGTGTACCCGAGCGCGGCGAGCAGCGCCACGGCGACCGAGCCGACGCCGCCCGCCGCACCGGTCACCAGCACCTCGCCCGCAGCCGGCGTCACGCCGTGCTGCTCGAGCGCGCGCACCGCCAGCATGGCGGTGAAGCCCGCGGTGCCGATCGCCATCGCCCGCTTGGCCGTGAGCCCGGCGGGCAGCTTGACGAGCTGGCCCGTCTTCGCGCGCGCCTTCTGGGCGTAGCCGCCCCACTGGATCTCGCCGACGCGCCAGCCGGTCAGCACGACCTTGTCGCCCGGCTTGAACTCGGGCGCCTCGGAGCGCTCGACGGTGCCGGCGAGATCGATGCCGGGCACGTGCGGATAGGCGCGCACCAGGCGCCCGAGCCCGTTGATGATAAGGCCGTCCTTGTAGTTGAGCGTCGAGTATTCGACCGCGACCTGCACCTCGCCTTGCGGCAGCGCGCTCTCCTCGAGCGTCTCGATGCGCGGCACGACCTTGCCGGCGTCCTCGTGCAGCACCAGTGCCTGGAAGCTCATCGATCGCCTCACGCCTTGCAGAGAGAACCAGAGACTGTCACCGCGACCGCAGCCAGGCAATCAGCGCGAGCCGCGCTCGCGCGGGAAGGCCGGGATGCCCGGCAGCGCGGGCAGCCACGGCACGCGATGCTCGGTCCACAGCTGGTCGTCCGGCGGCGGCAGGCGCTCGGGCGCGTCGAGCGTGCCGAGAAAGACGTCGAGCACATCGGCGCCGTCGCGCTGCCAGAATAGCGACGAGCCGCAGCGCGCGCAGAAACCGCGGCTGGCGAAGCTCGACGATCGGAAGGTCGCAGGCGCGCCCGCGAGCAAGCGGAAGCGATCGACCTTGAACACCGCGAAGGCCGGCATCGCGGCGCCGGTCTGACGCATGCACTGGCTGCAGAAGCAGACATTGGTGTTGTAGGGCTTACCCTCGCAGCGATAGCGGATCGCGCCGCACAGGCAGCCGCCTTCGTGAACCGCCTCGTCCATGGGAAACTCCTCGTCGTCGCGGGTTCGCGCCAAGACAGTCACCGTCGCGTTGCCAGAGTATTACCGACGACGACGCGCTGCCGCAGCACCGCCGCCTCGAGCGCTGCACCGTCGAAGGCAGCGTGCCGTTCTGATCGAGCGCGTCGACTACTTGACGCGCTTCAGATAGCCGTTGGGGTTGAACGTCATCAGAAACTTGTGCCGGCTGGAATCGATGACGAATGCATCGCCGCCGGCGACGAACGCCTGGATCGCGGCCTGCGGTCCGCCGCTCGGAATGCCGGTATAGGAGCACACATAATTGGGCAGCACCGGATTGCCGTCGACGTTGCCGTCCTCGACGATCAAGTAGCTGTTGCGCGTGACCAGCGGCGCGTAAAACGCGATCTCTTGGCGGACGTGGCTCTCGACGTGTGCCGAGTCGAGGACCACGAGCACGGTCTCGAGGCCTCGGGCACGCTCGCGCACGACATCGACGATCGCCGGGTCGGTCGACGAGCCGCTGAGGTATTCGATCCGGGGGTGCACGGGGCGTCCGTCGTAATGCTGCTTGTCGATGGTCACGATCCGGCCGCGCTGGTTGAGGTCCAGCATCGACGCCATGAACGCTGCCGACCCGCCATGCGCGGTCCCGGACTCGACGATCAGGTCGGGCGTCAGCTCGAAAATGATTTCCTGAAGGACCCACAAGTCGCCGGGGGGTTTCGAGACCGGAACGCCCCGCCAACGTGTGCGATCGACCCACACCATGCTGTGGTAATAGAGCTCGTGGAACTCGGCGAGAATGCGCTGCCCGTCACGCGCGAAGCGCTCGGTGATTTCCGGCGTGGCGTACAGCGGGATCGAGAACGGCGCCCGGAACAGCGGTCCCGCCATGACACGTCTCTCCTGGATCGACTGGTGGGCACTTCTATCACACGGGCCGGGATCGGAGCCAACGAGACGGCGGCGCTCTACTCGGCCGGATCGAACCAGCTGATCAGGCCGAGGCCGCCGTCGACGCGGAAGGTCGCGCCGGTCACGTAGCCGGCGAAGCGGTCGCACAGCAGCGCCACCGCCATCGACGCGATGTCGTCGGGCGTTCCGATGCGTCCAAGCGGGATGCGCCGGGTCAACGCGGGGTCGGTCACCACGCCGGTGCCGCCGCCGATCGCACCGGGCGCGATCGCGTTGACCCGGATGCCGTGACGGCCGAGCCCGTAGGCGAGCTCCTTCATCAGCATCGTCATGCCGGCTTTGCTAGCGCTGTAGTGCGGCAAGGTGCGCGGGATCTCGGCGTGCAGCGACGTGAGATAGAGGAGCTTGCCGCGGATCCCGGCCTCGATCATGTGGTGGCCGACGCGCTGGCCCAGTCGGAAGCCCGCGGTGAGGTTGACCGCGACCATGCGGTCCCACGTCGCCGCGTCGACCTCGAGCACGCTGTCGGCGGCGCGCCGTGGCGGGCTCGCCGAATGGACCAGGATCGAGATGCGGCCGAGCGCGGCCAGCGCCGTATCGAACAGCCGCGCCGGCGCGTCCGGCGCCGCCAGATCGATCTCGACGAACTGCGCGTCGTGCCCCGCGCGCGCGAGCGCGTCGGCGGCCTGGCGCCCGGCATCGCCGACCACGTCCGCCAGCACGACACGCGCGCCTTCGCGCGCCAGCGCCCCGGCGATCGCCCGGCCGATGCCGGCCGCGCCGCCGGTCACCAGGGCGCACTCGCCGTCGAGCAGCCGGTCCGCCATGCCGCGCCTCCCTTACGACGTCGCCTTGCCGAGCAGTGCCGCGCCGGCGCGCCGGATCTCGTCAGGCCACGGCTTCGAACGGCGCGCCACCATGTCGAGCTGCACGCCCGATTGATGGAACGTGGCGACCGCGCGGTCGGCGCGCACGTCGATCATCCGATGCAGCATGGCGATCGACGAGTTGCCCATGCGCAGAATGCCGCTCTCGATCGCCAGCATGTCCCCGGCCTTGGGACGCGCGCCGAGCAGGGTCAGGCGCGTCTCGAAGGTCGAGAAACCCTGTTTGGCCTCGCGCATGTACGCCGTCGTCATGCCGATCCGCGACAGGATGTGCGGGTTGCTGGCGCTGAAGCGATGCACGTAGTTCGCCCAGGCAAGCCCGCCGGTCGCGTCGAGCTCGCCCGGCTTGACCAGGCTGCGCCCGGTCGGCACGTACTCGGCCGGCTGCTCGGCCGACACCGGCTCGACGGCTTCCCAATCGGCGACGCGCGGGTCGGCGGTGACCGCCGTGGCGCCGGCATCGGCCATCAGCGTCTGCTCGACCAGGGTCGTGACCGCGCCCGTCACCGAGTTGAAGAATTTGTGCGCCAAGACGAGGGTGCCACGCTCCGCGGCCACGATGCCGCTCTCGGCGTGGAAACCGTCATTGGCGCGCAGCTCCTGGCGGTAGCGCGCGACCAGGCCGACGGTGCGCCAGCCGGTCGCGCCCACCGACGCGGTCAGGGCCGCCGTGCAGTCCTCGAGACGGTCGAAGTAGAACGCGATCGTCAGATGGGCGAAGGCGTCGCATTCCCACGCCGCGACCATGCCGCGATAGGTCTCGGTCCAGCCCGTCATCGCGCCCGCTCTCCCGCTTGGCCGTCGATCCGGGCATTCAGCGTCAGGACGCCCGGCGGCGCAAGCGCTGCCGGGCGGGATCGGCGAACCCGAGGTTAAGCTTAAATTGACCGGCGCCTGATGCTCTAATCGCCGCCGTTTCCCGCGATCCCTCTCCTTGATGAAGTCTTTGCCGTGAACCGCAAGCAGCGTCGGGCCGCCGCCAGCCAGGGCGGCAGCGCCGCCGGCCCGCCCGGCAGCGTGGTCGACCAGCAGCTCGCCCTCGCGCTGCAGAGCCTGCGGGCCGGCCGCGCCGACCTCGCCGAAGCGCCGCTGCGTGCCGTGCTCGAAGCCGCGCCCAACCATCCCGACGGCCACTTCCTGATGGCCAGCGTCCACCAAGCCGCGGGGCGCAACGACGCGGCGATCGCGAGCTACCGCCGGACGCTCGCGCTGCAGCCGCGGTTCGGCGCCGCGCTGTGCAATCTCGGCAACGTGCTGCAGTCGACCGGGCGAGCCGACGAGGCGGTCGAGTGCTACCGGCGCGCGCTCGCCCTCGCGCCGGACGATGCGCTCGTGCACTCCAACCTGGGCAGCGCGCTCAAGGAGCTCGGCCGGCTCGACGAGGCGGCCGCCAGCTTCGAGCGCGCGCTCGCGCTTCGGCCCGACCAGCCGGAGGCGCGGCTCAATCTCGCCAACCTCTGGATGCTGCGCGGCGAGCTCGAGCGCGCCGAGCCGGTATATCGCGAGATCGCGCGCCAGCGCCCCGACCTGCCGGGCGCGCTCTCCAACCTCGGCATGATCCTGCGCACGCAGGGCCGCATGGCGGAAGCGCTCGAGGTCTATCACCGCAGCCTGGCGCTCAATCCGGCAGACGCCGCCGCGCACGCCAATCTCGGCAACGTGCTGCTCGATCTCGGCCGGTTCGCCGAGGCGCGCGCCAGCTACGAGCGGGCGGTCGCGCTGCGGCCCGACTATCCCGAGGTGCGCAGCAACATCCTGATGCTGCTCAACTACGATCCGTCGCTCGACGAGGCCGCGCTGCTCGACGCGCATCGCGCGTTCGACCGCCAGATCGCGCCGCCCCCCGAGCGGATCGTGCGCCGTCATGCCAACGCGCGCGATCCGGAGCGGATGCTGCGCGTCGGCTACGTGTCGAGCGATTTCTACGTCCATCCGGTCGGTTTCTTCCTGCTGCCGGTGCTGGCGGCCCACGACGCGACTCTGATCGAGAGCCACTGCTATTCCGGACGCCGCGCCGAGGACCCGATGACGGCGACGCTGCGCGCGCGCGCGGCGCACTGGCACTCGATCGTCGGCATGGACGACGAGACGTTGGCCGCCCGTATCGTCGCCGACGGCATCGACATCCTGGTCGATCTCTCGGGTCACACCGCGGGTGGCCGCCTGCCCGTGTTCGCGCGCAAGCCGGCGCCCGTGCAGGCGAGCTGGCTCGGCTACTTCAACACCACGGGCGTGAGCGCCATCGACTACGTGCTGATGGACGAGGCGACCGTGCCGGAGGGCGCCGAGCGCTGGTTCACCGAGACCGTGGTACGCCTGCCCGAGGGGCGCTTCTGCTACGCGCCGCCCGACTACGCACCCGCCGTCGCGCCGCTGCCGGCGCGCGCGCGCGGCTTCGTCACCTTCGGTAGCTTCAACAACATGTCGAAGGTGACGCCGGCGGTGATCGAGCTGTGGGCCGCGGTGCTGCGCGCGGTACCCGACGCGCGCCTGATGCTGAAATGGCAGAACCTGGCGGACGAGGCCGAGCGCGGGCGGCTGCACCGGGCGTTCGGCGCGCACGGCATCGCGCCCGAGCGCCTGGAATTGCGCGGCCGCACGCCGCACGCCGAGATGCTCGCCGAATACGGCGCGGTCGACATCGGGATCGACCCGTTCCCGTTCTGCGGCGGCTTGACGAGCTGCGAGGCGCTGTGGATGGGCGTCCCGATCGTGACCCTGCCCGGCGTGCGCCCGGTATCGCGGCAGACGCTGGGCTTCCTGACCCAGCTCGGGCTCCGCGAGCTGGCGGCGTCGAGCCCGGAGCGCTACGTCGCCTTGGCGGCCGAGCTGGCCGGCGATCTCGACCGGCTGGCCGACCTGCGCGCGACTCTGCGTTCACGCATGACGGCCTCTCCATTGTGCGACGGCGCCCGCTTCACGCGCGGTCTCGAGGCGGCCTACCGCGCCATGTGGCGCACCTGGTGCGCGCACGGCGTTTGACCCGCGCGTCCGATCCTGCGACACGGGCCGGGATCAGACCGAGACGGTTCGGGCGTGTGAAGCAAATCACAGCGTTCGCCCGCCGGCCCGGTTAGGGTCGAGGCAATCTGTTAAGGGGAGGGTCAAAATGACCTGCCGAACTGCGGTCCGCCGTCCTCCGCGTCACACCAGCGAGACGCCGGCGCCGAGCTTCGCCGCGCGGCCGTTGGCGCGCCGACGGGCGGCTCGCGGCTGGCTGGCGGGGGCAGCCATCGTGCTGGTACTCGGGCTGGCCGGCCCGCGGGCGGCCCACGCCGCGCCCGGTGCCGACCCGGCCCAGCGCCTGGTCGACGCGGCGCTGCAGGACACCCTCCAGGTGTTCGGTCAGACGCCGATGACGCGCGACGAGGCGAGCGCGAAACTGCGCCGGCTGCTCGATCAATACGTCGATCTGCCGCGGATCGGGCGGGACAGCCTGGGTGCCCATTGGCGGCGCGCGACGGCGGAACAGCAAGCGGCTTTTCTCGACGTGTTCGAGCGCTTCCTGTGCGTCGGCTACTCCGACTCGGCGATGCGCTTCGGCGGACTGCGCTTCGGCCCTACCGCCGTGGTCGAACGCGACGACGGCGCGACGGTCGTCCGCGCCGATGCCCAACTGTCCGACGGCTCGGCCCAACCCGTGCTCTTCGTGGTCGGCCGGTCCGACGACGGCACCTACCGCATCATGGACGTGGTCGCGGCCGCGATCAGCATGAGCCGGCTTCTGAGCGCCGATTTCGTCGCTGTACTGCACAGCAACGGCGGCCAGTTCGACGCGCTGATCGGAGCCCTCGCGAACAAGGCCTCGGCCACCGCCGCAACCCCGTAGCCGCGCGCGGCCATCGCCAGGAGTCCGCTCCTGTAGGGGTCCCCCGTGCGTCGGTGCGGCCGCCGAACCGGTCCGCGCCGCGCGTTGCCTCGCCGGCGATCACGGTGGGGCGAACTCTTGCATCGGCTCGACGGCGAGCCGGCGGCAGGCCTCGCTGCGGGTCCCGCGCCCGCAACGTATCCCCTGCGGCAGGCGGCACCATTGGTGACGCGGCGACATGCCGTTAGGATCGGCCGGACCGTCACGGCGCTTGCATGGCCGGAGGGTCCCGACCCGGCCAGGGCGCCGGCAAGACGGGTACAGGACTGACGGGTATAGGAATCACGGGGCACACCGAACGGGGGAGCCGAACGATGATGAGGCAAGTGAAGCGCGCGTTGGCGCTCGGCGTTGCGCTGGCCGCGGTGGCGGCCGGGACCGCACAGGCGCAGGACAAAAAGATCACCGTCATGCTGTGGGGCACGACTTGGCAGGGCGTGGTCCAGAAGGCGAGCGAGGACTTCACCAAGAAGACCGGGGTCAAGATCGAGTTCGTGGGCCAGACGACGTCGGGCGAAGGCCTGACCAAATTGCAGGCGATGAAGGCCCATCCGTCGGTCGACGTCTGGTTCACCACCGACTCGGTCGCCGTGCGCGCGGTCAAGGACACCGACATGTTCGCGCCGCTGCCGGCCGCCAAGATGCCGAACCTGAGCGACGTGCCCGACAACGCCAAGCGCGAGCGCTGGGTCGGCTTCTACGGCTATCCCGTCGGCATCGTGTACCGCACCGACATGGTCAACCCGCCGATCACCGCATGGGAGGACCTGTGGAACCCGCGGTTCAAGGGCAAGCTCGGGGTGCCGGCCCCCAGCTCCTACCAGGGCCGAGTGATCCTGATCGCGTCGCTGCTGGCGGGCGGCAGCATCGACAACATCGAGCCCGGCTTGCAGAAGCTGAAGGCGCTCAAGGACAACGTCGTGTTCTGGTACACGTCGGATGCGCAGGCGCGCCAGTCGCTCGCGCAGGGCGAGATCTCGGTGCTGATCGGCCCGACCCAGGCGCTGCGCGTGCCGCGCGAGGCGGGTGTGCCGGTCACGATGATCAGCCCCAAGCCGACGCCGATGATGTTCGACGTCATGACCCTGGTGAAGGCCGGTCATGAGGACCTGGCTGCGGAGTTCATCGATTTCCTGCTCAGCCCCGAGATCCAGGGCCGCGTGTCCGACGTTCTGCTGGCGGCGCCGACCAACCATAAGGCCGGCATGTCGGACATCATCAAGGCGGCGCAGCCCAAGCCCGGCGACGGCGTCACGTTCGACGAGGACAAGGTCAACCAGTATTTCAGCAGCTGGAACGACCGGTTCAACGCCGAGGTCGCCAAGTAGCGGCGCGCGCGCGTTCGGGGGCGGTGATCCGGTGAGGGACGAGCCCGCACCCAAGTCCGAGCCGGGGCGGATCGCCGGCGGCCGGGCGCTGTGGATCGGCGGCCTGATCAAGAGCTACGGCATGCACCGCGCCGTCGACGACGTCAGCTTCGAGGTGCCGACAGGGTCGCTCATGACCCTGCTCGGCCCGAGCGGCTGCGGCAAGACGACCATCCTGCGCGC
>DATJNS010000152.1:0-2852 GCA_035507915.1 Candidatus Sulfotelmatobacter sp. | reverse complement strand
GCAATCAGGCCCTCTCGATCGTCGGATGGGCGGCACCTCGCGCCTGCGCGTCGGGTCTCGTTCGGAGTAAAGTTGGTCGTGATTGGCGTCGCTTGGAACGTACGCCTCCGAGATCCGCCGCCTTGTGAAGCGGCGGGAGCTGGGTAGGACCTGTGGCTAGCACGAGGTTAGCCACATGACGATGGATCGCATCGAGGTCATCACGTCGGTCGAGCGCCGCCGGCGGTGGAGCACGACGGAGAAGGCGCGGCTGGTCGCTGCGATGAACGAGCCTGGCGCGGTGGTGACGGAGATCGCGCGCACCGCGGAGGTCTGCGCGAGCCTGCTTTACCGTTGGCGGCGCGAGCTGATGGGCGGATGCACGACGCCGGCGTTCGTGCCGGTGCGGGTGGCGCCCGAGGCGAACGACGAGGGCCCGATGAGCGCGCCAGCCTGCACGTCGCCGTCAACGCCGCCGGCGCCGCCGCCGGTGCGGTCCTCGATCACCATCGCGTTCGGCGATCGCATTCGGGTAACGATTGAGGGCGCTCCAGACTCGGCGGTGCTGGCGAACGTGATTGGCGCGCTGACGTCGGATCGCAGGCGATGATCGCGTTTCCGAGCGGGGCGCGGGTGTGGCTGGCGACGGGGCACACGGACATGCGCAAGGGCTTCGGCTCGCTCGCTCTCATGGTGCAGGAAGGGTTCAAGCGCGACCCGCACGCCGGCGACTTGTGGGTCTTCAGGGGTCGCAGGGGAGACCTGATCAAGCTGATCTGGCATGACGGCGACGGCGCGTGTTTGTTCGTGAAGCGGCTCGAGCGCGGACGGTTTTTGTGGCCTTCCGTCGCCGACGGCGTGGTGACGATTTCGACCGCGCAACTCTCCTATCTCCTGTCCGGCATCGACTGGCGAATGCCTCAGAAAACGTGGCGTCCGACGGCCGCCGGATGACTGCGGCCGATTGACTCAGGGCGCGCTCGGCGAGCGATTTTTCCGGTCGGATATGCTCAACTCGCGGACGTGACGAGCCCGCGCGAACATCCTGTCCACGGCCTGCCGAGCGACCTCCCCAACGACCTGGCGAGCGCGCACGCGATGATCCTCGCCCAGCGCGAGAAGCTGGCCGAGAGAGAGGTGGCGCTGAACGAGGCGCGGAGCGAAGCCAAGGTTCGCGCGCTGGAGATCGAGCGGCTGAAGCTTCAGCTCGCCAAGGCGCGCCGTGAGCATTTTGGCCAGTCGTCGGAGCGCGGCAAGCTCCTGGTCGAGCAGCTCGAGCTGGCGATCGCGGACCTGGAAGAGACGCAGGCCGAGGAGGAGACCAGGGCCGAGATCGCGGCGCCCGAGACCGCGAAGGCGCCGCGGCGACGTCCGCAACGCGGACCCCGCAAGCTGCCGGAGAACGTGCCGGTGGAGCGCGTCGTCGAGCCGCCCCCGTGCGTCTGCGGAAAGTGCGGCGGCGATCGCCTGCGCAAGCTCGGCGAGGTGGTGTCGAAGACGCTCGAATGCGAGCCGCGGCGCTGGAAGGTCATCGAGCGGGTGCGCGAGAAGTTCGCCTGCCGGGACTGCGACGGCGTCACCGAGCCGCCGGCGCCGTCGCACCCGATCCCGCGCGGCTTCGCCGGCCCGAGCCTGCTCGCCATGATCCTGGTCGGCAAGTTCTGCGACCACCTGCCGCTGAACCGGCAGAGCGCCGCCTTCGCCCGCGAGGGTGTCGAGATCGAAGTGTCGACGCTCGCCGACTGGGTCGGCGGATGCGCCGCCGCCCTCGAACCCATCCTCGCCGAGCTCCGCAGGCACGTGCTCGCCGCCGAGCGCCTGCATGTCGACGACACGACCGTGAAGGTGCTCGCCAAGATCAAGACGCGGACCGGCAGACTCTGGGTCTACGTGCGCGACGATCGGCCGTTCGGCGGCCAGGGACCGCCGGCGGCGCTCTACGACTACTCGCCCACGCGCCATGGCGAGTACCCGCGAAAGATTCTCGCCGCCTGGTCGGGCGTCATGCAGGCCGATGCGTTCTCGGGCCACAACGCCTTCTACGAAGAGGGTCGCAAGCCCGCGCCGGTCGTCGAGGCCGCGTGCTGGGCCCACGGGCGGCGCGACTTCTTCGACCTCGCCAAGCTGGCCAAGGCGCCGATCGCGGTCGAGATCGTGCGTCGCATCGACGAACTGTTCGCCATCGAGCGCGCAATCAACGGCAAGCCGCACGAGGTTCGGCGCGCGCTCCGGCAGGAGCGGTCGAAGCCGCTCGTCGACGCGCTCGAGGCCTACATGCGCGAACAGTTCGAGCGGCTGTCGCCGAAGAACGACCTCGCCAAGGCGATCCACTACATGCTGACCCGGTGGGCGTCGTTCACCCGCTTCCTCGGCGACGGGAGAATCTGCCTCAGCAACAACGCCGCCGAGCGCGCCCTGCGTTGCGTCGCCGTCGGTCGCCGCAACTGGACCTTCGCCGGCTCGGACGCTGGCGGCCAGCGCGCCGCAGCCGTCTACTCCCTGATCGAGACGGCAAAACTGAACGACGTCGATCCGCGCGCCTGGCTCGCCGACGTCCTCGCCAGGCTCCCTGACCACCCCGCCCATCGCGTCAGCGAGTTGATGCCGTGGGCGTGGAAGGCTCGTCAGCAAGCCGCGGCCAGCGCCACGACCGCCGTCGCCGCGTAGCCGATCGCTCCGACCCTACCGACAGGACGAAGGCAGCGTCGCCGGGGCGCGTGTCGGACGCGTACCTTGGAACCCTCGTGCAGAGCGCTGTTTATGCGACAGTCCGGTCGCCTTCATCCGATGCGACAAACCGCCGCGTCCTGCGCCGCAGCGCGGGTAGTATCCTATCCACCCGCGGGTCTCGGTCTGCCGCAATCGGCGCCCCC
>DATJNS010000151.1:0-6627 GCA_035507915.1 Candidatus Sulfotelmatobacter sp. | reverse complement strand
TCGGACGGTTACGATGGACAGGCCCCACGACGGCGATCCGTTCCCGGCGGGGACCGACCCGCCGGCGGTCCGCGCCGTCGATGCGGCTGGATCGCCCCGAGTGCGACGAAAAGACCGCCAGATTTCAGCAGTCGGCCGGATCAATATCGCAGGCATCGAAGCCGCGATTGCACCCCACGGCTGGGCCATTACGGCAGCAGTCATACCTCCGCCCGGGGCATATGCCCCGAGCGTCTTTGCTGTATGGTAAAAGCCGGGCGCAACGAACGCCCGGATGATGCAAAGGCCTATCAGCGCACCGGCGCACGAGGCGCTTTTGCGCGCGCCGTGATTGGATCACCACAGCCAAAACCAAGCGAGAAACAGGGAGAGAAACGATGACTCAGATCAAACCGCCGAAATTCGATCGCCGCACCATCCTGAAGACCGCGGCGGCTGCCGGCGTCGCGCAAATCGCGGCGCCGTTCGTCAATACCGCGCGGGCCGCCGACACCATCAAGATCGGCCTCGACGATCCCTTCACCGGCACCTACGCCGAGCTCGGCAAGAACGAGCAGATCGGTTGCCAGCTGGCGATCGACCAGCTCAACGCCAAGAACGGCATTCTCGGCCGCAAGGTCGAGCTGCTGGCCGAGGATTCGACCAGCGCCGACACCGGCACGGCGGTCCAAAAGGCGCACAAGCTGATCGACCGCGACAAGGTGACCTTTCTGCTCGGCAACGTGAACTCGGCCATGGCGATCGCGCTCGGCGAAGTCTCCAACGCGGCCGGCATCCTGCACGTCGTCACCGGCGGCCATACCGATTCGGTCACCGGCACGGACTGTCACTGGAACGTGTTCCGCGTCTGCAACACGACGCGGATGGAAACCAATTCGGTGTCGGCGACCTTGTTCAAGCAGTATGGCAAGAAGTGGTACTTCCTGACGCCCGACTACGCCTTCGGCCATACGTTGCAGCAGGGCTTCGAAGCGGCGCTGAAGGCGAACAACGGCACTGAGGTCGGCGCATCGCTGACGCCGCTCGGCACCACCGACTACTCGTCCTACCTCATCAAGGCGCAGGCGGCCAACCCGGAGGTCATCATCTTCCTGCAGGCCGGGCAGGACGCGGTCAACGCGCTGAAGCAGGCCGTGCAGTTCGGCCTCGACAAGCGCTTCCACATCGCCGGCGCGCAGCAGGAGCTCGAGGTGCTCAACGGCCTGCCGCCGGAGGCGCGCATCGGCACTTGGGTCTTCGAATGGTACTGGAAGCAGCCCGGGGTGCCGCACGTGCAAGAGTTCGTCGCCGAGATCCGCAAGCGCAACGGCGGCAAGGTGCCGACCGCGCGCCACTGGTTCGGCTACGTGTCGGTCTTGACCTGCGCGCTCGCCGCCGAGGGCACGAAATCCCTTGAGGCCATCAAGATGGCCAAGTTCCTCCAGGACTTCAAACTGCCGCCCGAGGTCGCGCTGATGCCCAACGACCCGTTCTATCGCAAGGGCGACAATCAACTCATGCCGACGCTCTATGTCGGCCACGCGGTCGAGAAGGGCAAGGACGATCCGGAGGATCTCTTCGTGGTCGACCAGGAGGTGAAGGGCGCGGAGGCCGCGCTGCCGGTCGCCGAGACCGGCTGCAAGATGAAGTGGCCGGCCTGACGCCGACACGAGTCGTCCGGCGCCGCGAAGGCGGCGCCAGCGCTCGGCGCACGCGCGCGAGAGCCAACGTCCTCATCGATTGCGTGATTTCGAGCCGGCCCGCGGTTGTCTGCGGGCCGGTTCGATGTGAAGATCGAACCGCTGGAACGAAGCGTCGGGCCGAATGACCGAACTCATCCTCTACAACGTCTTCAACGGCCTCATCATCGGCGCATTCTATGCATTGATGGCGCTCGGCCTGTCGCTGATTCTCAATCTCTCGGGCGTCATCAACTTCGCGCACGGCGGTTTCCTCGCGATCGGCGGCTATCTCGCCTACATGCTGATTCCCTACGTCGGCTTCTGGGGCGCCCTGCTGCTGTCGCCGGTATTGACCGCCCTGATCGGCATCGTTCTCGAACGCTCGCTGATCTCGAAGCTCTATGGCCGCGACCCGCTCTACAGCCTGCTGTTCACCTTCGGCCTCGCCTTCGTCCTCGAGGACGGCACGCGATACTTCTGGGGGCCGCAGACCTTGCCGTTCTCGGTTCCCGCCTGGATGTCGACGCCGCTGAGCACGGCGTTCTTCTTCATCACGGGCTACCGGGTGTTCATGGTCACGCTGGTCACCGTCACGGTGATCGCGCTGTTCCTGGTGCTGACCAGGACCCGACTCGGCGTGCGCATCCGTGCCGCCACCACCGACCTCGAGATGGTGTCGAGCCTGGGCGTCAACGTCGTGGTGCTGCGCAATCTGAATTTCGGCATGGGCATCTTCCTGGCCGGCCTCGCGGGCGTGCTCGCCGCCGGCATGCTGGGACTGCAGCCGACCATCGGCACCGAGCTCATCATGCCGAGCTTCGTCGCCATCATCATCGGCGGTCTCGGCAGCCTGCCGGGCACCCTCTTGGGCGGTTTGCTGATCGGTCTCGCCGCGGGCGTCACGACGGTGTTCTTCCCGTCGGCGAGCGAGGTGGTCATCTACGTCATGATGGGGCTCGTCCTGTCGCTGCGGCCACGCGGACTCCTGGGCGAGGAGGGCCGCTTCTGATGCTTCGCCTCGACAAGCGCGCCGGCGACGCCCTGGTCTGGGCGCTGCTCCTCACCATGCCGTATTGGATCGGCGCGGTCGGCGGCTACACGCAGCTCGGCAGCCGCGTCATGATCCTGGCGCTGACGGCGACGGCGCTGAATTTCCTGCTCGGTTTCACCGGCGTGCTGTCGTTCGGGCATGCCGCCTATTTCGGACTCGGCGCCTACGGCGCCGGCCTCACCATCAAGTACCTGGTGCCGAGCACGCTCGCCGGCATGGCCGTCGGCGTGCTCACCGGCGCCGTCGCGGCCGCCGTGATCGGGTTGGTGATCGCGCGCCGCCGCGGCATCTATTTCGCCATGGTGACGATCGCCTTCGGCCAGGTGTTCTACTTCATCGCCTTCCGATGGAACGACGTCACCGGCGGCGACGACGGCCTGTCCGGTTGGCAGCGCCTGCCGATCGATCTCGGCGTCGCCACGTGGGACATCCTCGGCAACGACGTGGCATTCTATTATTGGGTCCTGCTGTGCTTCGCGATCGCCATCGGCATCATGGCCGCGCTGCTGCGCTCGCCCTTCGGCCGCACCCTTCTCGCGATCCGCGAGAACGAGAGCCGCGCGCGCTTTCTCGGCATTTCGGTCGACCGGCACATCTGGATTTCCTGGGTGATCTCGTGCACCTTCGCCAGCCTTGGCGGCACGCTCTACGGGCTCCTCAACAACTTCGCCGACCCGCACGATCTGCGCTGGGACCAGTCGGGCGATTTCGTCATCATGGTGGTGCTCGGCGGCATGCGGAACTTCTGGGGTCCGCTGGTCGGCGCGGCGATCTTCGTCGTGCTCCAGGACTACGTGTCGAGCCAGACCCAGAACTGGATGTCGTTCATCGGACTGTTCTTCATGATCGTCGTGCTGTTCTTCCGGCGCGGCCTGCTCGGCATGATCGGGCAACATCGTGCTCCTCAACCGCGCGAGACCTAGGTTGCCGTTGGGCGGCGCGCGCTTTTCGACTGGCGCGTCGGTGGCGGCGGCGCGCGCTCGCGCATGAACGGCGGGAAGGCCGGAACCTCGAACGACACGGGAGGGTCGGCCCGCCGGCCCTGGCCGTTCTTTGCCTCGATGTCCGGTTATGCCGCGCGGAACCTGAACCAGGATCTGGCGGCCGGGCTGACGCTCGCCGCCATTGCGATTCCCGAGCAGATGGCGACCGCGCACCTCGGCGGCTTCGCGCCGCAGGTCGGCTTTTTTGCGTTCATCGCCGGCTCGATCGCGTTCGCCACGTTCGGGGCCAACCGCTTCCTGTCCGCCGGGGCCGATTCGACGATCACGCCGATTTTCGCCGGCGGCCTGGTGACCTGGGCGGCGGTGGGCACGCCGGGCTATTCCGGAATGGCGGCGGCGCTGGCGCTCGTCGTCGGCATCCTGCTGATCGCCGGCGGATTGCTGCGTCTCGGCTGGATCGCGGACCTCCTGTCGGTTCCGGTCACGACCGGTTTTCTCGCCGGCATCTCGCTACACATCATCGTCTCGCAGCTGCCTGATCTGCTCGGCGTCGCGGCCCCGGGCGGCAGCTTGCTGCACGGCGTCGTCGGCATCGCGGCGCAACTCGATGGCGTGAACCTCTATTCCCTCGCGCTCGGTCTCGCCGTGCTCGGCCTGATCATCGTTTCGGAGCGCTTCAGCGCGCGCATCCCGGTGGCGTTCGTCGGACTGGCTCTCGCGACCGCCGCCGTCCTGACGTTCGGACTGGAACGCCGTGGCGTGACCGTCCTGGGGAAGGTTCCCGGCACGTTGCCGAGCTTCTCATTGCCGTCCCTCAGTCTCGATGAGCTGTTCCATGTCGTGCCGCTGGCGCTGATCGTGTCGGTCGTCGTCATGCTGCAGACCGCCGCGACGACACGCGCGTTCGTCTCGGATCCCGGCGCGGCGCCCGCGGTCAACCGCGACTTCATCGGGATCGGCGCCGGCAGCCTCCTGGCCGGACTGTTCGGCGCCTTTCCGGTGAACGCCAGCCCGCCGCGGACGGCGATCGTCTCGGAGACCGGCGGGCGCTCTCAGCTCGCGGGCGTGATCGCCGCCGGCCTCGTGCTGGGGCTCGTGGTCTTCGGGGCGAGCCTCCTGGCCCACGTGCCGCACGCGGCGCTCGCCGGCGTGCTGCTGTTCATCGCCTTCCGGATTTTTCGCATTCCCAGCATCGTCGAGGTCTATCGTCGCACCACCGAGGAATTCTGGCTCATCATCATCACGATGACGGCGATCGTCCTGCTGCCGATCGAGACCGGCGTCGGGATCGGGATCGTGCTGTCGTTGATGCACGGAATGTGGACGACGACCCGCGCTCATCCGATCGAATTCGAGAAGGTGCCCGGAACCTCGATCTGGTGGGCCCCCAGCGCGAAGCTGAAGGGCGAGACCCATCCGGCGGTGCTGGTCGTCGCGTTTCAGGCGCCGTTGTCGTTCCTGAATGCGTATGGCTTCAAACAGGGCGTGCTGGACGTCATCGAGCGGCGCCCGGAGCCGCCGAGCCTCGTGGTGCTGGAGGCGAGCAGCATCATCGCGATCGACTTCACGGCCTCTCAGGTCCTGGCGGAATTGATCCGGCATTGCCAATCCCGGGACATGATCTTCGCCGTCGCGCGCCTCGAATCGGTTCGTGCGCAAGCGGCCTTCGCGAGCTTCGGCATCATGAAGCTGCTCGGCGAGGAGAATCTGTTTCACAGCGTCGATCAGGCGATCAAGGCCTTGGCCGAGCAACGAGCAGGCTGAACGATCGGAGCCGCCCACGGGGCGGCCCCGATCGACCGCCGCTACGCGCGGCCGCTTGGTGCGGGCGGCGACATCGCACTATCCTGTCGCCATGACCTGCGATGGACCGACGGTGCGACCCCGATGGTGACCGCGACCCGGGGCGCCACGTTCCTGGTCGCCCACGGCGCGTGGTCGGCCGGGTGGGCGTGGAAGAAGCTGCATCCGCTGATGGCGGCCGCCGGGCACCGGCTCGTCACGCCGACCTATACGGGCTTGGGCGAGCGCGCGCATCTGGCCGATCCATCGAACGATCTCGAGACGCACATCCAGGACGTGCTGGCCGTGCTCGAGGTCGAGGACCTGCGCGACGTCGTGTTGATCGGCCACAGCTACGGCGGCATGGTCGCGACCGGCGTCGCCGACCGCGCGCGCGACCGGCTCGCGCGGCTGATCTATCTCGACGCCTTCGTGCCGCGCGACGGCCAGTCGCTGTTCGACCTGCTGCCGCCGGCGGCGCGCGACGCCATGCGGGCGAGCGTGACGGCGGGCGACGGCTGGCGCATCCCGCCCAATCCGACGCCGCCCGACACGTCCGAGGCCGACATGCGCTGGATCGCGGCGCGTCGGCTGCCGCAGTCGGTCAAGTGCTTCGAGACCAGGCTGCGGCTGCAGAACGGCGAGACGACGCTGCCGCGCAGCTACGTGTACTGCACGCGCGTCGCGCCCACCGACGTGTTCCGCCCGTTCGCCGAGCGCGCGCGCAGCGAGCGCGGCTGGCGCTATCACGAGATCGACGCCAGCCACTCGCCGCACGTCACCGCACCCGAGACGCTCGCCGCGCTGCTGCAGACGCTGGCCGCGGAGCCCGCGTGAGGCAGCTGCGACTGACACACACTGGCGCGTCATCCCCGCGTAAGCGGGGATCCAGGAGTCGAACGGCGGTGCGCGCGACCCTGGATGCCCGCTTTCGCGGGCATGACGGTTTGCGTGAGGCGCCGGCGAGAACGACGGGTCGTCGGCGCTACACGAAGTGGCTGCGGATCGGCGGGAAGCCGTTGAACTCGACCGACGCATAGCTCGCCGTGTAGGCGCCGGTGCTGAGGAAGCGCACGCGGTCGCCGATCGCGAGATCGCACGGCAAGGCGTAGACGCTGCGCTGGTAGGGCACGTCGGCGCTGTCGCAGGTCGGGCCGGCGAGCACCGCCGGCTCGCCCGCGCCGTCGCG
>DATJNS010000150.1:0-2628 GCA_035507915.1 Candidatus Sulfotelmatobacter sp. | reverse complement strand
TCACCCAGCTCCACCTCGACCAGCTCACACGTCGTTACAACAACACGCCGCGCAAATGCCTCGACTTCAGAACTCCCGAAGAAGTATTCCGAAGCTTCTCAACCCGTGTTGCACTTCGAGCGTGAGTCCATCTGCCCGCTTTCGCGGGCATGACGGGGCTTGTGCGCTCGCCCTCTGGCGTCCGTCGTCCGTCAGCGCTTGTGCTGGGCCGCCTGGATCAGGACCGAGACGTCGAGGCCGTTGATCAGGATGTGGCCGTCCGGGTGGACGTCGACCTCGTAGTCGTAGCGCGACCGGCCGCCCTCGGGCGGGCGCTTCTTGCCGACGCCCTGCACCAGGAGCAGCACCAGCGCGGCCTGCTGGGCCTGCGGGTTGCCTTGCACGCCGCTCAGCGTCTTGATCGCGTCGTCGATGCCGTGGACCGAAATGTCCATGGCGTCGCGCCCGGCCTGCGCCAGCTGGGCGTTCGCCGCGGCCGCCGCCGGCGCCTCGGCGGCGGCCGGCATGCCGGCGAGCAGCGCGCCGGCCAGCATCCCGATCTTCCAACGACCCCGATTCATCTCGATTCCCCGTGCGATTGGCTCGGCCGGTCGGTGTAGCGCCACGGCCCAGGTCCGGTAAATGGCGAGGTTTGACGCGTGCCTTGCGCCGACGGCCCGGCCATCCGATTCTAACCGAGATGGAATGGCGACAGCAGCGGTCTCGCGTTACCGCGGTCCTCGGTCCGACCAACACCGGGAAGACCCATCTCGCCATCGAGCGCATGCTCGGCCACCGCACCGGCATGATCGGCTTCCCGCTGCGCCTGCTGGCGCGCGAGAACTACGACCGCATCGTCAAGCTCAAGGGCGCGCGCACGGTCGCGCTGATCACCGGCGAGGAGCGCATCGTGCCGCCCCAGCCGCGCTACTTCGTATGCACCGTCGAGGCGATGCCGCTCGACCACCCGGTCGAGTTCCTGGCGGTCGACGAGATCCAGCTGGCGAGCGACTGGGAGCGCGGCCACGTCTTTACCGATCGGCTGATACACGCGCGCGGCCTCGCCGAGACCATGCTGGTCGGCGCCGAGACGATCAAACCGATCGTCAGGCGCCTGGTGCGCGACGCCGAGTTCATCAGCCGGCCGCGCTTCTCGCAGCTGAGCTACGCCGGACCGAAGAAGCTGACGCGCCTGCCGCGGCGCAGCGCCGTGGTGGCATTCTCGGCCGCCGAGGTCTACGCGATGGCCGAGCTGATGCGCCGCCAGCGCGGCGGCTGCGCGGTCGTGCTGGGCGCGCTCAGCCCGCGTGCGCGCAACGCCCAGGTCGCGATGTACCAGGCCGGCGAGGTCGACTACCTGGTCGCGACCGACGCGATCGGCATGGGCCTCAACATGGATCTCGATCACGTCGCGTTCGCGCGGCTGACCAAGTTCGACGGCCGCGGACCGCGCCGGCTCGGCGCGCCCGAGATCGCGCAGATCGCCGGCCGCGCCGGCCGCCACATGAACGACGGCAGCTTCGGCACCACCGCCGAGCTCGGGCCGCTCGATCCCGAGCTGGTCGAGGCGGTCGAGAACCACGAGTTCGACCCGATCACCGGCGTGTCGTGGCGCAACAGCGACCTCGAGTTCGGCTCGATTGGCGCGCTGCTGCGCAGCCTCGAGGCACCGTCGGCGCTCGGCGAGCTGATCCGCAAGCGCGACGCCGAGGATCATCAGGCGCTCGCCATCCTGGCGCGCAATGAGGAGATCGTCGGGCGCGCGGCCACGCGCGGCGGCGTGCGGCTGTTGTGGGAGGTCTGCCAGATCCCCGACTTCCGCAAGATGATGACCGACGCGCACACGCGCCTGCTCGCGCAGATCTACCTGCACCTCACTGGACCGGGCGAGCGCCTGCCGTCCGACTGGGTGGGCGGCCAGATCGCGCGGCTCGACCGCACCGACGGCGACATCGACACGTTGAGCGCGCGCATCGCGCACGTCCGCACCTGGACCTACGTGTCGCAGCGGCCCGACTGGTTGACCGACGCGACGCACTGGCAGGAGCGCACGCGGGCGCTCGAGGACAAGCTGTCCGACGCGCTGCACGATCGGCTGACCCAGCGCTTCGTCGACAAGCGCGGTGCCCATCTCGGCAAGCGCCTGAAGGACGCCGAGACCCTGCTCGGCGGCGTCAACCGCGACGGCGAGGTGATCGTCGAGGGCCACGTGGTCGGCCGGCTCGCCGGCTTCAGCTTCACGCCCGATCCGGCCGAGAGCGGCGAGGCGGCGCGCCAGCTGGTCGCCGCGGCGCGGCGCGTGCTGGTCGACGAGATTGCCGGGCGCGTGCGCGCGCTGGTGAGCGCCGACGACGCGACCGTCGGCTTGACCGAGGCGGGCCGCATCGAATGGCAGGGCGTCGAGATCGCGCGTCTGGCGCGCGGCCCCAGCCGGCTCACCCCGGCGGTCGACGTGCTGGCCTCCGACCTCCTGAGCCCGGCCTTGCGCGAGCGCGTGCGGGCGCACCTGACGGCATGGGCCGCGCGCGAGATCGAGCGCCGGCTGGCGGCGCTGTTCGCGGCGCGGCATGCCGCGATGTCGGGCGCGGTGTCGGGCGCGGCGCGCGGGCTGATCTACCAGCTGACCGAGGCGCTCGGCACCTTGCCGCG
>DATJNS010000149.1:0-8310 GCA_035507915.1 Candidatus Sulfotelmatobacter sp. | reverse complement strand
CCGCTGGACGCGCGAGATCGCGCAAGTCGCAGCGGGAGGCGGTCGACGATGAAACCGGGCTGCCCACGCGTGAGGCCTTCTTCGCCGCCTTGACCCAGGCCGTCTCGGGGGGAGGCGGGGCGGCGGGGACGCTCGCCATCGTCGGCCTCGACGACTTTCACCAGATCAACGACTTCCTCGGCCATGCCCAGGGCAACCGTGTGTTGCGCGGCGTCGCCGAGCGGCTGCTTCATCTCGCCGGCCCTGGCGCGGTCGTCGCGCGCCTGACCGGCGTCGAGTTCGCCATCCTGCTGCCGACCGTCGCCCGCGAGGATCACGCCTCGGTGTTCGCCGAGCGCGTGCTGGACGAGCTGCAGCGGGACGCGATCGACCTCGACGGGCTGTTCGAGGTCGACATTCCGGCCAGCGTCGGGCTCGCGCAATATCCGCGCGACGGTATCGACGCCGCGCAGATGATGCGGCATGCCGACCTGGCGCTCGCGCACGCCCGCGCCGCCCACAGCCCGCGCTACCAGTTCTTCCGCCGCGTGCTGAGCGACCAGGCCGACCGGCTGCGCTTCATAAAGTTCGAGCTGCGTCACGCCCTCGAGCGCGACCAGCTGCGCGTCTACTATCAGCCGAAGGTCGACCTGAAGACGCGCCGCATCACCGGGATGGAGGCGCTCTTGCGCTGGCAGCATCCCGAGCATGCGATGATTCCACCCGGCGAATTCATCCCGGTCGCGGAGCGCACCGGCATGATCGCGCCGATCAGCGACTGGATGATGCGCGAGGCCTGCACCCAAACCCGCAAATGGCGCGATGCCGGCATCGCCGACCTGCGGCTGGCCGTCAACCTGTCGACCGTGCAGTTCCGTCGCCAGAGCGTGATCGGCAGCGTCACGTCGATCCTCGAGGACACCGGGCTCGCCCCCGAGAAGCTCGAGGTCGAGGTCACCGAGTCGGTGCTGGTGTCCGACGACTCCGTGGTGATGGATACGTTCCAGTGGTTCAAGGAGCTCAACATCCCGATCGCGATCGACGATTTCGGCACCGGCTACTCGTCGCTCAGCTACCTGATGCGGTTCCCGGCGAGCACGGTCAAGATCGACGCCTCGTTCATCAAGACGCTGCACGAGAACGGGGAAGGCGCGACGATCACGCGCAGCATCATCAAGCTCGCGCACTCGCTGGGGATGCACGTGGTCGCCGAGGGCGTCGAGCTCGACCAGCACGTCGATTTCCTGCTCGATCACGAATGCGACATCGGCCAGGGCTATCTGTTCAGCCGGCCGGTTCCCGCCGCCGAGTTCGAGACTCTGCTGACCCGCGCGCCGGCCTAGCGGTCGGCCGTCAGCCGGCGATTTCCAGAAGATCGCCGATCACCGGCGCGGCCTTGAGGCCGTGGCCGGTCAGCACCACCACCGTCGTGTGGTCGCGCGCGATCGTGCGGTCGGCGATCAGCCCGGCGGCCGCGGCGAAGGCGGTGGCGCTGGTCGGCTCGACGAACAGCCCGCGCCGGCCGAGCGCGGCGAGGGCGCCCGCGATCGCGGCCTCGGGCACGCCGACCACCGCGCCGCCCGAGGCGCGGACCGCGTCCAGGACCTCCTTCAGGCGCACGGGGCGCTGCGTGGCGATGCCGTCGGCGACCGTGGGCGTGACGTCGAACGGCGGCAGCGCGTCGCCGCCGGCGCGCCAAGCGGCGAGGAAGGGCGCGCAGTTCTCGGCCTGGACGGCGAACAGGCGCGGCGCGCGATCGAGCTCGCCGGCGGCGGCGAGCTCGGCGAAGCCGAACGCGCAGCCCAGGATGTTGGAGCCGTAGCCGACCGGCACGATGATGTTGTCGGGCGCGCGGCAGCCGAGCTGTTCCCACAGCTCGAAGGCGAGCGTCTTGGTGCCCTCGATGAAGAAGGGCTGCCAGTTGTGGCTGGCGTAGAAGCTCGTGGCGGCCGCCTCGAGCGCGCGATCCGCGACGTCCTGGCGCGTGCCCGGCACCGATACGACGCGGGCGCCCGACGCGGCGATCTGGATGCGCTTGGCGCGCGGCGCGGCCGCCGGCACGAAGATGGTGCACGCGATGCCGGCCGCGGCGGCGTAGTGCGCGATCGAGGCGCCGGCGTTGCCCGAGGAATCCTCGAGCAGGCTCGCCACGCCGCGGTCGAGCAGGTGGTTCATCATCACGGCGGTGCCGCGGTCCTTGAACGAGCCGGTCGGCATCAGGCACTCGAGCTTGAAGCGCACCGGGCAGCCGTCGATCTCGCCGGGCACCAGCGGCGTCAAGCCCTCGCCGAGCGACACGCGCGGGCCGGGCACCCGGATCGCCGCGCCGTAACGCCACATCGAGGCGACCTCGACGCGGATCTGGCCGCGCGCGAAGCCGGCACCCGGCGACAGCAGGAGCGGCGCGCCGCAGGCGGGGCAGCGCCAGAGCGGCTCGGTGACTGGCGCACGCGCGCCGCAACTGCGGCACTCGTATGCCGTCTCCCGGTTCACCGCCGCTCCGAGGGTTCGCCCACGCACATGCCGACGCCTGCTCGCACGTCCCAGCCGCCGGCATAGTCGGCGCGTCGCGTGCGCTTGGCAACCGGCCGGCGCCCATCCGTCTGCCCACTGGCCGAGACGCCGCGCCGTGCGGCGAATCTTCGCACCAACAAGCGCTTAGCTGGACGTCACGCAGTGTACGTTGACAGGGCACGGGGCCCCCGATACCACTGAGGCCAATCAAAAAAACCGTATCACGATGCGCCGGGGGGAGGATTGTCGCCGCTCCTAGAAGTCAAAGGCTTGCACACCGAGTTCCTCACCGGTGCCGGAACCGTGCGCGCGGTCGACGGCGTGTCATACACGGTCGAGCAGGGCGAGACGGTGGCGATCGTCGGCGAGAGCGGCTCGGGGAAGTCGGTCGGCGCGCTGTCGATCCTCCGCCTGATCCCCGACCCGCCGGGCCGCATCGTCGCGGGCGAGGTCCTGCTCGCCGGGCGCGACCTGATGCGCCTCAGCGCCGAGGAGATGCGCGAGGTGCGCGGCAGCGAGATCGGCATGGTGTTCCAGGAGCCGATGACCTCGCTCAACCCGGTGCTGACGATCGGCCGCCAGATCACCGAGACGGTCGAGCAGCACCGCGGCGCCGATCGCGCGACCGCGATGCGGCGCGCCGTCGAGCTGCTCGGCCTGGTCGGCATCGCCGAGCCCGAGCGTCGCCTCAAGCAGTATCCGCACCAGCTGTCGGGCGGCATGCGCCAGCGCGTCATGATCGCGATCGCGCTGGCCTGCGACCCCAAGCTGATCATCGCCGACGAGCCGACCACGGCGCTCGACGTCACGATCCAGGCGCAGATCCTCGAGCTGATGAAGGAGCTGACCGTCCGCCTCGGCGTCGCGCTGATCATCATCACGCACAATCTGGGCGTGGTGGCGCGCTACGCCAACCGCGTCAACGTGATGTACGCCGGGCGCATCGTCGAGAGCGGCAGCGCCGCCGCGATCTACCACAACCCGCGCCATCCCTACACGATGGCGCTGCTGCGCTCGGTGCCGCGGCTCGACCGGCCGCGCCAGGCGCGCCTCGATCCGGTCGACGGCCAGCCGCCCGACCTGACGCGGCTCGACGCCGGTTGCGCGTTCCGGGCGCGCTGCCGGTTCGCGGTCGACGCCTGCGCCGAGGCGCGGCCGCCGCTCGAGCTCGCCGGCGGCGAGCCTGGACACTTCGCCGCCTGCTTCCGCAGCCGCGACCTCGCCACCGCTGGAGCTGCGGCATGACGACGTCTCTCGCCGAAGCCGCGCCGCTGCTCGAGGTCAAGGGCCTGCGGATGCACTTCCCGGTGATCGAAGGGATCGTCTCGCGGCGCGTGATCGGCGAGGTGAAGGCGGTCGACGGCGTCGACTTCACGATCCGGCGCGGCGAGACGTTGGGGCTGGTCGGCGAGAGCGGTTGCGGCAAGACCACGACCGGGCGCTGCATCCTCAGGCTCGAGCAGCCGACCGCGGGCGCGATCGTCTATGACGGCGTCGACGTGACCAAGCTCGCGCGCAAGGACATGCTGGCGCTGCGCCGGCGCATCCAGGTGATCTTCCAGGACCCCTACAGCTCGCTCAATCCGCGCATGAAGGTGGGCGACATCGTCGGCGAGCCCATGAAGGTGCACGGCATCGAGCGCGATCCGGCGAACCGCGCGGCGCGCGTGCGCGAGCTCCTGTCGGTGTGCGGCCTCAATCCGAGATTCGCCGACCGCTACCCGCACGAGATGTCGGGCGGCCAGCGCCAGCGCGTCGGCATCGCGCGCGCGCTCGCGCTCGAGCCCGAGTTCATCGTGTGCGACGAGGCGGTGTCGGCGCTCGACGTGTCGATCCAGGCACAGGTCGTCAACCTGCTCGAAGACCTGCGCGGCCGCTTCGGGCTGACCTACCTGTTCATCGCGCACGACCTGTCGGTCGTCCGGCATCTCTGCCACCGCGTCGCGGTCATGTATCTCGGGCGCATCGTCGAGCTCGCCGACGCCGACGAGCTGTTCGACAATCCGCTGCATCCTTACACCCAGGCGCTGCTCGCCGCGGTGCCGGTGCCCGACCCGACCGTCGAGGCGACGCGCACCTTCCGGCCGGCCAAGGGCGAGATCCCGTCGCCGATCAATCCGCCGTCGGGTTGCGTATTCCATCCGCGCTGCCCGAGCGCGGTCGAGACCTGCAAGCAGGCCCGGCCCGAGCTGCGCGAGCTCAGGCCCGGCCATTGGGTGGCGTGCAGCGAAGTGAACTAGCGAAGCGCAGAGCGAAGGGAAGGGAAATGTCGACTCGAAGAATATTGTTGGCTGCGGCGCTGTGCGGCGTGCTGGCGACCGGCGGTGCGGCCTATGCGGCCGAGACGCCCAAGCACGGCGGCGACTTCACCTACATGATTCCGGCGGACGCGCCGCCGAGCCTGGACGGCCATCGCGAGACGACCTACGCGACCATGCACGCGGTCGCGCCGTTCTACAGCGTGCTGATCCGGGTCAATCCGAACAATCCGTCGTCGACCACCGATTTCGTGTGCGACCTGTGCACCGAGATGCCGAAGCCGACCGACGACGGCAAGACCTACAGCTTCAAGATCCGCCCGGGCGTCAAGTGGCACGACGGCACGCCGCTCACGGCCTATGACGTGGCGACGAGCTGGCAGTACATCGTGCACCCGCCCGAGGGCGTGTCGAGCGCGCGCGAGAGCTACATGATCATGGTCGACAAGGTCGAAGCGACCGACGCGTCGACCGTCGTCTTCCATCTGAAGTTCGCGACGCCGGCCTTCATCCCGGCGCTCGCCGACCCCTTCGCCTTCATCTACAAGAAGGAGACGCTCGAGAAGGATCCGCACTGGTACGAAAAGAACGTGATGGGCTCCGGCCCGTTCAAGTTCGTCTCGTACGAGATCGGCCAGTCGATCAAGGGCGTGCGCAATCCCGACTACTACCACAAGGGATTGCCGTACCTCGACTCGATCACCGGCATCTTCGCGCCCAAGCAGGCCGTGCGCGTCGACGCGATCCGCGCCGACCGCGCCGCGATGGAGTTCCGCGGCCTGCCGCCGTCGGCTTCCGATCAGCTCGTCAAGGAGCTCGGCGACAAGATCAAGGTCCAGACCAGCGACTGGAACTGCGTCAACCTCGTGACGCCGAACCACAAGAAGAAGCCGTTCGACGACGTGCGGGTGCGGCGCGCGCTGGCGCTCGCGATCGACCAGTGGCACGGCGCGCCCGGGCTGTCGAAGATCGCCAACGTGCACACGGTCGGCGGCATCGTGTTCCCGGGCTCGCCGCTCGCGGCGACCAAGGACGAGCTGCAGCAGATCGCCGGCTACTGGTCCGACATCAACAAGTCGCGCGAGGAGGCCAAGCGCTTGTTGAAGGAGGCGGGCGCCGAGGGGCTGTCGTTCGAGCTGATGAACCGCAACGTCGACCAGCCCTACAAGTTCATCGCGACCTGGGTGATCGACGAATGGAGCAAGGTCGGCCTGAAGGTCACGCAGAAGGTCCTGCCGACCGGGCCGTTCTACGACGGGCTGCGCAACAACACGTTCGACGTGACGATCGATTTCAACTGCCAGGCCGTCGTCAACCCGGTGCTCGACGTCGCCAAGTTCGAGCCCCACACGGTCTATCCTGAGAACTACGGCAACTACGAGGACCAGAAGAACATCGATCTCTATCAGAAGCTGCTGCACGCGGCCGACGAGCCGGCGCAGCGCACGGCGATGCGGGCCTACGAGAAGTACGTGCTCGACGAGCAGGCGGTCATGATCGTGATGCCGTGGTGGAACCGGATCATTCCGGAGCGCTCGTACGTCGAGGGCTGGAAGATCAGCCCGAGCCACTACCTCAATCAGGATCTGGCGACCGTCTGGCTGGACAAATAGCGAAGCCGGCAGGGGACCGGCGTCGCACCGCGACAAGGCGGAGGTGCAACGACAACAGGGAGGCAACGACAATGACAAGGACGAAAAGTCTGCGGGCGGCGTGTCTCGCCGCCATCCTCGCGGTCGGGGCGGCGAGCGCCGTCCCGGCCGTCGCCGAAACGCCGAAGCACGGCGGCATCCTGACCTACATGATCCCGGCGGATGCGCCGCCGAGCTTCGACGGCCATCGCGAGACCACCTACGCGATGGTGCACGCGACCGCGCCGTTCTACAGCGTGCTGATCCGCATCAATCCCGACAATCCGTCGTCGACCACGGATTTCGTGTGCGACCTGTGCACCGAGATGCCGAAGCCGACCGACGACGGCAAGACCTGGACGTTCAAGATCCGCTCGGGCGTCAAGTGGCACGACGGCTCGCCGCTCACCGCCGCCGACGTGGCGACCAGCTGGCAGTACATCGTGCATCCGCCCGAGGGCATGACGAGCGCGCGCGAGAGCTACTTCGTCATGGTCGACAAGGTCGAGGCGCCCGACGCGTCGACCGTGGTGTTCCACCTGAAGTATGCGAGCAACGCGTTCCTGCCCGGTCTCGCCGATCCCTTCGCCTACATCTACAAGAAGGACATCCTGGAGAAGGATCCGCACTGGTACGAGAAGAACATCATGGGCTCCGGCCCGTTCAAGTTCGCCTCGTACGAGGTCGGCCAGTCGATCAAGGGGACGCGCAATCCGGACTACTACCACAAGGGCGAGCCCTACCTCGACGGCTTCGTCGGGCTGTTCGCGCCCAAGCAGGCGGTGCGCATCGACGCCATCCGCGCCGATCGTGCCGCCATGGAGTTCCGCGGCCTGCCGCCGTCGGCGCGCGACGAGCTGGTCAAGGACCTGGGCGACAAGATCAAGGTGCAGACCAGCGACTGGAACTGCGGCAACCTGATCACCTTCAATCACAAGAAGAAGCCGTTCGACGACGTGCGGGTGCGCCGCGCGCTCGCCCTGGCGATCGACCAATGGCACGGCGCGCCGGCGCTCGCCAAGATCGCCGACGTGCACACGGTCGGCGGCGTCGTGTTCCCGGGCTCGCCGTTCGCGGCGACCAAGGCGGAGCTGCAGAAGGTCGCCGGATTCTGGCCCGACATCGACAAGTCGCGCGCCGAGGCGAAGCGCCTCTTGAAGGAGGCCGGCGCCGAGGGGCTGACGTTCGAGCTGCTGAACCGCAACGTCGATCAGCCCTACAAGTTCGTCGGCACCTGGGTGATCGACGAGTGGAGCAAGGTCGGGCTGCACGTGACCCAGAAGGTCGTGCCGACCGGCCCGTGGTTCGAGGCGATGCGCAGCGGCAACTTCGACGTCGTCGTCGAGGCCAACTGCCAGGGCGTCGTCAACCCGACGATGGACGTCGGCAAATACCTGCCGCACACGGTCTACACGGAGAACTACGGCCAGTTCGAGGACCAGAAGGAGATCGACGTCTACGACGCCATGATCCACGAGACCGATTTCGCCAAGCAGCGCGTCCTGATGCGCGAGTTCGAAAACCGCGTGCTCGATACCGAGGCGCACGCCATCCAGGTGCTGTGGTGGAACCGGATCGTCCCGGAACGCTCGTACGTGCACGGCTGGAAGATCAGCCCGAGCCACTACGTGAACCAGGACCTGGCCAACATCTGGCTCGACAAGTAGGCCGGCCAGGGAGATAAAACGGCGACCCCGCCGGCTTCGGCCGGCGGGGTCGCCGACCCGGCGATCCAAGCCCCGGAACCGCAAGGCCCAGAAGCTCAAGGCGCAGAAGCTCAAGGCAATGTATCGCTACATCATCGGTCGCGTCGTGCTCGTGATCCCGACCCTGCTCGGGGCGGCCGTGCTGGTCTTCGCGCTGATGCGCCTCATTCCTGGCGACATCTGCGTCGTTCGGCTGGCCTCGGGCGGCGGCACGTTCAACGC
>DATJNS010000148.1:0-3568 GCA_035507915.1 Candidatus Sulfotelmatobacter sp. | reverse complement strand
GGCTTTGACCGCGTTGCGGTAGTCCGGCGTGAGGGTCGCGTTCCACGCCGGCACCGAATAGTTCGGCGTGCGCTGGAACACGGTGAGCGCGGCGGCTTGCCGGGCGATGATCGGGATCGACTGGATCGCCGACGAGCCGGTACCGATCACGCCGACCCTGAGGCCGGTGAAGTCCACGCCCTCCTGGGGCCACTCGCCGGTGTGATAAACCGCGCCCTGGAAATCCTCGAGCCCTGCGAATGCCGGGCGATTGGGCGCCGACAGGCAACCGACCGCCATGATGCAGAAGCGCGCGGTCACGCGGTCGCCCCGGTCGGTCCCGATGCGCCAGCGCGCGGTTGCCGCGTCGAACTCGGCCGCGGTCACGCGCGTGTCGAACACGATGTCGCGGCGCAGATCGAAGCGGTCGGCGACGTGGTTGGCGTAGGCGAGGATCTCGGGCTGCGGCGCGTAGCGCTCCGACCAGTCCCACTCCTGGTCGAGCGCCTCGGAAAACGAGAACGAGTACTGCATGCTCTCGATGTCGCAGCGCGCGCCGGGATAGCGGTTCCAGTACCAGGTGCCACCGACACCGCCGCCCGCCTCGTACACGCGCGCCGAGAAGCCCAGCCCGCGGAGGCGATGGAGCATGTACATGCCGGCAAAGCCCGCGCCCACGACGATGGCGTCGAAAGCCGTTCCGATTTCGGGGGCGCGTTCGCGGGAGGTCTCGGCAGGCACGGTCATGGCCGCCTCATGACATCGACAGACGCTCATTCCGACGGCAGATCCGTCCCGTGTCAACCAGGGTGACTGCGATCCGAGTGCCCGGGAAAACGGCATTGGGCTTGCAGTTCCAGAAGCTGCCGCCCACGATCCGGTGAGAACGGAGAGGAAGATGCAGCCCCTGATTCTCTCATCCGACTCGCACGTGTTCGAGCCGCCCGATTTGTGGCAGACCCGCATCGACGCGGCGTTCCGCGATCGCGCGCCGCGGATCGAGCGCATCGACGGCGCCGATCAGATCGTCGTCGAGGCGGATCAGGTGCTGTCCGGGATCGGCCTGATCTCGAACGCCGGCGCACGGTTCGAGGCCCCCGAGACGCTCTCCGGTCGGGGCCGCTTCGAGGACGTGCCCCGTGGCGGCTACGACCCCGCGCAGCATCTCGAGGACATGGCGCTCGACGGCGTGTCGGGCGAGGTCCTCTATCCGTCGCAAGGCCTGTTCTACTTCAAGCTGCCGGACACGCCGCTGATGTCCGCGATCTTTCGCGCGTACAACGACTGGCTCGCCGAGTTCTGCCGCACCGATCCCGGCCGGCTCAAGGGCATCGCGATGATCAACCTCGACGACGTCCAGGAGGGGATCAAGGAACTCGAGCGCGCCGCCCGCCTCGGCCTGGCCGGCGCGATGATCACCGAGTATCCGCTCGAGCACCGGCGCTACGACCAGTCCGAGTACGAGCCGTTCTGGGCCGCCGCCGCCGCGCTCGACCTGCCGCTGAGCCTGCACACGGCGACGCGACGGCAGGGCAAGATCCGCGGCGCCGGCGACAAGACGCTGCGCGACGCGAGCAGCCGCGCGACCAAGGCGTTCTACCCGGCGCTGTCGATGTGCGACCTGATCTTGTCGGGCGTCTTCGAGCGCCATCCCCGCCTCACGCTCGCCATCGTGGAGTTCGAGCTGGCGTGGGCGCCCCACGTGCTCTCGACCATGGACTACACCTATCGCGAGCGCCACGAAGAGGCGGTCCACCGATTCAAGAACGCCATGCTGCCCAGCGACTTCTTCCACCGCAACGTCGTGCTGAGCTTCCAGGAGGACGCCATCGGCATTCGATTGCGCGACGTCATCGGCGTCGACAACATGATGTGGGGATCGGACTATCCGCACAGCGAGTCGACGTTTCCCCAATCGCGGCGGATCCTGACCGAGATCCTGGCCGGGGTGCCGGACGACGAGCAGGTCAAGATCGTCGGCAGCAACACGGCTCGCGTCTATCGCTTCGATGTGGCGCGCCTGGCCGCTGGCTGACCGGCGCGGCTCACAAATCCTGGATACGGGAGGGCTCATCGCCATGCCAAGAACCGGCGGCTGTCTGTGCGGCGCCATCCGTTACGAAAGCGACGGCGATGTCGTGTTTGCGCTGCGCTGCCATTGCCGCGATTGCCAACGTCAAAGCGGCGCCGCGTCGGTGGCGGCGATCCGGGTGCCGGCTGCGCGGTTCCATGTCGTCAAGGGCACACCGAAGTGCTTTGTCGCGCGGGCCGACAGCGGCAACCAGGTCACGCGGGCGTTTTGCGGCGATTGCGGAAGCCCGCTCTATGTCCAGGTCTCGACCCGGCCCGACGTGGTCGGGCTGCGCGTCTGTACCCTGGACGATCCCGCATGGTTCCGCCCGGAGGCGGATATTTTCGTCAAGAGCGCGCAACCCTGGGAACCCGTGGACGCAACGGTTCCCCAATATCCGGACTATCCACCCGGCAAGTCCTATCCGGTGGCAGGGGGATGAGGATTCCCGGACGCGGACCTCGTGCCGCCGCGTCAACGGGAAACTACCGTCCCACCCTCTGTTGTGCCACGCTGGCGTCGAGCCAACCGGAGGTGGGCCATGGACCAGTTCGAGGTCGCGCAGAATCGCGGTGCAGCGAACCCGCAGACGGCGTCATCGGCCTATGTGCCGCCGCTCCAGCGCACGGAAGGCCAGCCGCCGCCCATCGCGGCGAACGGCGGCCTGTCCTATCTGTCGTTCGATCGGAACGGCGACGCGGGAACCGCCGCGGCGATCGAGGACGCGCTCGCGGAGATCGCCGGCGGCGAGGGGCAGCGCGTCGTCGACATGATCGACCAGGCGCCCCCGGGCCCGATCGAGACCCGATGGGGCCGCGGGTTCCGGGACTACGATGCATGCCTGGACGACATCCGCGCGAAGGGCATCGTCGCCCCCGAAGGCGGCGTGGCGCTGCCGCTGCCCTACACGGTCTACGATCGGCCAACCTATTCCGTCGTGCCGTCCAACGCGCTCTGGCGCGACCCGGCGCGCGCCGACGTCGCGAACATCCTGCGCAAGAACGAGGAGGACAACCGACGGCGCAACCTCCATTTTCCGCAGGTGATGCGCGAGGCGCGGCGCATCGGCGAGTACTACCCGGGTCTCTCGCCCGACAGCCCCGAATGCATGGACCGGCTCGGCGTCTCGCTGGCCCACCTCGAGTCCGCGTGCTCGAACTTCTACGACTCCGCGGAGGTCGAGCGCGTGTTCTACCCGGAGATCGAGAAGCTCCTCCTCGCGTTCTTCCCGGGCGCGACCGATGCGCTGGTCTACAACCACGACGTCTTCGACAAGGACTACGCGGGCGACCGCACGGAAGACCAGGACAACAAGAACCCGGGCGTGAATGCGCGTTACGCCACCCTCGTGCACAACGACCTGAACGACAACAGCGGACGCGTGCGCTGCCGCGAGCTGCTCACCCGGAACCTGCGGAACTTCGGACGCGAACAGCACTACACGGAGGCGGAGGCCGACGCGAAGATGTCGCGGCGCTTCATGTCGATCAATCTCGCCAAGCCGATGGAGACGGTCGA
>DATJNS010000147.1:0-53465 GCA_035507915.1 Candidatus Sulfotelmatobacter sp. | reverse complement strand
CGCTCGGTGGCCCGCGATTGACAGCGGCCGGACGGCAGCGGAGGATCGCACCATGCGCCGTAACATCCTCCCGAAGTCGCGAAAGCCTGGCGTCGCCGGGCTCGGGGGACTGCGTCTGCGCTGACCACGCACCGTCACGATCACCCAGGGCCCCGCCGATTCGGACGGGGTATTTTTTTGTCCAACGCCTGCTCCGCATCGGCCACCCGCATCCGAGGAGCAGGACATGGACCAACCATCATCGACCCCGACGACGTTCGCCGGCATCTGGCTGCCGCTGATCACGCCGTTCGCCGACGGTGCGCTCGACGAGCGCTCGCTGGCGCGGCTGGCCGCGCACTACGCCGCACAGCCGATCGACGGCGTCATCCTCGCCGCCACCACCGGCGAAGGCCTGGTGCTCGATGACGACGAGACCGCGCGCGTCGTCGAGATCGTGGCGGGCGCGCCGGCGCGCCGCCGGCCGGTGCTGCTCGGCCTGTGCGGCAGCGACACGCGCCGACTCGCGAAGCGCCTCGCGGCGACCGCGTCCTGGCCGGTCGACGGCTATCTGATCACCTGCCCCTATTACTCGCGGCCGTCGCAGGAGGGGCTGCATCGCCATTTCGCCGCGCTGGCCGGCGCGACCGACCGGCCGGTGCTGGTCTACAACATCCCCTACCGCACCGGCGTCAACATGGCGAACGACACGCTGCTGAGGTTGGCGGCGCTGCCCAACATCGTCGGCGTCAAGGATTGCTGCGCCGACACCGCGCAGAGCGCCGACCTGGTGCGCCGCCGGCCGCTCGGCTTCGCCGTGCTGACCGGCGACGACGCGCTGTTCTACGGCGCGCTCGCGCAGGGCGCCGACGGCGGCATCCTGGCGACCGCGCATGTCGATCCCGCCGGCTTCGCCGCGGTGCGCGATCACGTCGGCGCCGGCCGGCTGGTCGAGGCGCGCGCGGCGTGGGATCGCCTGGTCGACGGCGTGCGCCTGTTGTTCGCCGAGCCGAACCCGGCGCCGATCAAGCACGTGCTGTGGCGGCGCGGCCTGATCGCCTCGCCCGAGCTGCGCCTGCCGATGACCGGCATCAGCGCCGGCCTGGCGACGCAGCTCGACCGGCTGCTGTCCGACCAGCGCGCGGCGTAGGAGGCGCGCGGCGTATGGCACCGATCACGTCGCTGCCGGTCTCGGCCGATCTCGAACCGGCCGTGCTGGCGCTCAACAACGCCCACGCGGTCGAGCTGTCGTGGCTCGAGCCCGAGCGGTTGGCGGCGCTGTTGCGTCAGGCGTTTCACGCCCGCCGCATCGGCGCGGTCGACGCGTTCCTGCTCGCGTTGGACGAGACCGCCGATTACGACAGCCCGAACCATGCATGGTTCCGCGCGCGCTATCGCCGCTTCGTCTATGTCGATCGCGTCGTGGTCGCCCCGGCGGCGCGCGGCCGCGGCTATGCGCGCGCCCTCTATGACGAGCTGTTCGCGCGCGCCGCCGCGGCCGGCCACCGGCGCGTCGTCTGCGAGGTGAACCGCGAGCCGCCCAACCCGCTGTCGGACGCCTTCCATGCGGCTTGCGGCTTCGCGGAGGTCGGCCGCGCCGCGATCCACGGCGGCCGCAAGACCGTGCGCTATCTCGCGCGCGACGTTTGAGCTGCCGGACGTCGGCCGAGCCGCACGACGCCGGCGGCGTGCGGGCTGAACCCGAGGGGTCGGCTATCGCGAACGCGACCGTGTTCGAGCCACGCGGTTCGAACCGCGAGCATCGATCGCTGGTCCAGCACGGGCCGACCCTTTGGTGGTCCGTGGTGCCGGGAAGTCTCCCGGCAGGTCGGGCGCCTCGAGCTGGAACAGCGGCTGCGGCTCCGGCAGGCCCTGGAGCCGGTGAGCGCCGAGGCTGCGAAAGCCGACGTCGCGCGGCGCCGAGGCCTCGACGGCGCGTAGCGCGTCGCTCGAGAGCAGGATTTGACCGCCGTGACCGGCCGAGCAGATGCGGGCCGCCGTGTGCACGGCCAGCCCGACATAGCCGCCGTCGGTCAGCGTCGGACGACCGGTATGGATGCCGATCCTGAGCCGCACCTTGGCGCCGGCCGGCCATGATCGTGCGCCGACCCGCCGCTGGATCGCCAGGGCAGCCGCGAGCGCACCGGACGCGCGCTTGAACACGGCGAACAGCTCGTCCGCGCGCGCGTCGACTTCCTTGCCACCCGACCGCTGCACCGCGCGGCGGAGGAGGCGGCGCACGTCATCGAGGAGCTTGGCGTAGCCGTCCTCCAGGCGGCGGAGCAGACCGGTGGAATCCTCGATGTCGCTCAGCAGGAAGGTGACCTGACCGCTCGGCAGGCCGCGCACCACCCCGGCGCGCCCGCTGGACTCGCCCGCTTGGCGTTCGGTCGCAAGCTGTCCGGTGATGAACCCGATCGGCACGATGCCGTACTTCTTGGCCGCGGTCAGGAGCCGCTTGCGCGCGCGCTCGCGCGCCGCATCGTCCTCGAATTTCGTCTGGCTGAAGCGCGCGAGCGCATTGCGCACGTGCGCCTCGTCGTGGATGGGCAAGCGTCGCCGCCCCTTCGAGTCCACGTAGGCAAAGGCGGCGTTGCGCAGTTGCGCGCGCTTCTTGGCGCTGAGCTGTGGCATCCGTCGTCCTCGACCCTATCCAATGCCGCTTGGGTGGGCAGCGCTCGGGCAAAACGGTGACGGGTCACTCGATCGTCCGTCCTGTCACGCCGGACGGTGTCCCTCGGGGAAATGTAAACCGTCACCGGACCCAGATGAACCACGAAGGCGCGACGGACATGTCCGAACTGGTCAGGAGCGGACGTCAGGGTGTCGACGACTATCGTAGACGTCACCGAGCGCTTGCGGCGTTGCGCTTGGGGCGGCGCCCCCAGCCGCTATTTTTTCGCCGCGGCGTACCGGGTGCCGAGATCGTAGAAGCTGAACAGCGCATCACCCGCGATGACGCCCGCGCCGAACACTTCCATCGTCGAGCCTTGGCCGCCGCCGGCGAAACGGCTCCAGAGGAAGCGCAGTATGACGGCGGTGATCACGGCCCAACCGGCAAAAGGCACCATCAGCAAGAGTCCCGTCGCGAACAGCACGCCGAGCTGACGCTTCGGTCCCCCCAGGAATTGCAGGATGGCGCCCGGAATCGCCCATATCATCAACTGCCAAGCCACCGCGGCCGACGCGCCCGCCTTGATCGTCGCGGCATAGACCCGATCGACCGGGGCGACGAGGTTGTTGGCGAGGTAGTCGGGATAGGCGATCAGCACGACGGCGCCGGCGACGACGAAGGCGAACATGGCGGCGAACAGCTGCTGCTTGCGCCCCTCGCGTTCGAACGCGGGATCGGCGCCGTTGTCGCGCAGCAAGTAGCCGGCCTTGAGGTCATAGCCCATATCCGCGAACGCCGGGCCGGTGGCGGCGGAGAAGCCGACCAGCAGGGTCAGCGCGACCGGAGGGAACCCGGCGAGTATGCCGATGACCAGCGTGATCAGAGCGACGGCGAATGCTGGAAACCAGCCGGCATGCATCGCCGCGAGGCCGACGATCACCTGATGCGCGAGGGCCGCGAAGGCGGCATAGATCAGAAATGCGATCAGCATGCCCGGCGAGAGCTCGCTCCAGAGCCCACCGAGAAATGCGAGCAGCACGGCGATCAGGATGAAGGCGGTGCCGCCGAGGCCCATCGATCGGCGGACATCCGCGACGGTCTTCGTGGCGCCAGCCGCGGGCGTCTGAGCCGTGTCGCGGAACATCAGGACAATGACTTGCAGCAATGCCACCAACCCGGCGCCGACCATGAAGCCGTGCGGGATGTAGGCGGCATTGATGTCACCCTTGGGAATGATGCTCGCGAAAGTCGGATTGCCGAACAGGAACGTCGAGTAAAAGCGCACCAGCAGACCGATGCCGAACATGGACAAAGCCCAGATGTTGCCGATGAAGGCGATGCCGAAGGCGGACATCGGGATCCTGAACCATGCGCCAGCGACACCGACCGCGACGCCGGCGCCGAGGATGACGAGCCGCCGCCCGCCTTGGTCGCCGGCGCGGATCGCTTCCGCCGCTGCGATCCCGGGCGGCCAGGCCCCGTTGGCGGGAAACACCTCGCTGTCGAACATGCGGTAAAGCAGGTAGCCGTCGACCAGCATGGCCAGGAAGACGCCGACGAACATCGGCAACACCAAGTCCGGTCGGCCCACGACGAAGGGGATGCCGATCGGCAGCAGCAAGGCGTTGCCCGCGCCGAAGGTCGCGGCCGAAATCGCCGATTGGGCGAGGTTCTGCATGTGGATCGAGCGGTAACGCGCGAACGCCGCCAGGGGAACGCGTGCAAGCCCCATGGCCGCGAGCGCGCCGATCAACGAGGTGTTGGGCGTGATGCCGAGCGTGACGATGAGCTGGGTGCCGATGATCGCGCCGACGATGCAGAGCGGTGCAATCAGGACGAGGCTGGCAAGGCTGAAAAACGCCGGATGCAGCCGAGCGTCATCGCTGGCCGGCGTCTTTTCCACGATCACTCGTGCCATGATGACACCCCCTTCGGCGGTAGGCTGTTCTCAACCATGCGCACGCGTCATGGTCCGGCCCGTCTGGGCAACCGGCACCAACACCGTGCCGCGAGAGGTATCCGGGGGCAAGCGCTTGCCGCCCGATCTTGACCCCAAGGCGGACCTGATGTGGCGACCGTCGACCGCGTTCATGAGGACACGCCGAGGCCGGGTCACGCGGTCAGCGCGACCGTCGCGCGGCAGGGCTGGATTGCCTCGGCTTCGGCGCGCGATGACGAAGCGGATCGATCGCTACGCGCGTTTCTTCTCGCGCGCGGCGTTGCGCTTCAGGTAGGGCGCGAGGTAGCGGCCGGTGTAGCTCGCCTTGACCTGGGCGACCTCCTCGGGCGTGCCCTGCGCGACCACGCGGCCGCCGCCGGCGCCGCCCTCGGGGCCGAGGTCGATGATCCAGTCGGCGGTCTTGATGACCTCGAGATTGTGCTCGATCACCAGCACGGTGTTGCCCTGCTCGACCAGGGTCTGGAGCACCTCGAGGAGCTTGCGGACGTCGTCGAAATGCAGGCCGGTGGTCGGCTCGTCGAGGATGTAGAGCGTCTTGCCGGTGGCGCGCCGCGACAGCTCCTTGGCGAGCTTGACGCGCTGCGCCTCGCCGCCCGACAACGTCGTCGCCTGCTGGCCGACATGGATGTAGCCGAGGCCGACCTGCTCGAGCGTCCGCATCTTGTCGCGCACGGCGGGCACCGCCTTGAAGAACTCGGCGGCCTCCTCGACCGTCATCTCGAGCACCTCGGCGATCGACTTGTCCTTGAACTTGATCTCCAGCGTCTCGCGGTTGTAGCGCTTGCCCTTGCAGGTGTCGCACTGCACGTAGACGTCGGGCAGGAAGTGCATCTCGATCTTGATCACGCCGTCGCCCTGGCACGCCTCGCAGCGCCCGCCCTTGACGTTGAACGAGAAGCGCCCCGGTCCGTAGCCGCGCGCCTTGGCCTCGGGCAGGCCCGAGAACCAGTCGCGGATCGGCGTGAAGGCGCCGGTATAGGTCGCCGGGTTGGAGCGCGGCGTGCGCCCGATCGGCGACTGGTCGATGTCGACGATCTTGTCGAGGAAGTGCACGCCGTCGATGCGGTCATGCTCGGCGGCGGTCTCGCGCGCGCCGTTCATGCGCCGCGCCAGCGCCTTGTAGAGCGTCTCGATCACCAGGGTCGACTTGCCGCCGCCCGACACGCCGGTGACGCACGTGAAGGTGCCGAGCGGCACGTCGACGGTGACGTCCTGCAGGTTGTTGCCGCGCGCGCCGACGACGCTGAGGCGCTGGTCGCGATGGCCCTGGCGGCGCGCCAGCGGCAGCTGGATCTGCTGCATGCCGGTGAGGTACTGGCCCGTGATGCTGGCCGGCGTCTGCATCACCTCCTCGGGCGTGCCGGCGGCGACCACGTGACCGCCGTGGACGCCGGCGCCCGGGCCCATGTCGATCAGATAGTCGGCGGAGCGGATCGCCTCCTCGTCGTGCTCGACGACGATCACCGTGTTGCCGAGGTCGCGGAGTCTGCGCAGGGTGTCCAAAAGCCGCTGGTTGTCGCGCTGGTGCAGCCCGATCGACGGTTCATCGAGCACGTACAAGACGCCGGTCAGGCCCGAGCCGATCTGCGAGGCGAGGCGGATGCGCTGGCTCTCGCCGCCCGACAGCGTGCCCGACGCGCGGCCGAGCGTCAGGTACTCGAGCCCGACATTGTTCAGGAAGGTCAGCCGCTCGGTGATCTCCTTGAGGATGCGGTAGGCGATCTCGCGCTGCTTCTCGCCGAGCACCTGCGGCAGCGCCTTGAACCAGCGCTCGGCCTCGAGGATCGACATGTCGGTCACCTCGCCGACATGCTTGGTGCCGATCTTGACGCACAGCGCCTCGGGCTTGAGGCGATAGCCGCCGCAGGCGTCGCAGGCGCGGAAGTTCTGGAAGCGCGCGAGCTCCTCGCGCACCCAGGCGCTGTCGGTCTCGCGCCAGCGCCGCTCCAGGTTGGGCACCACGCCTTCGAAGGGCTTCTTGGTCTCGTAGGAGCGCAGCCCGTCATTGTAGCGCATGGTCACGGGCGTTTCGCCGGTGCCGAACAGGATGGCCTGGCGCACCTTCTTGTCGAGGTCGGCCCACGGCAGCGCGGTCGAGGTCTTGAAGTGGCGCGCCAGGCTGTCGAGGGTCTGGGCGTAGTATTGCGAGGAGGTGTGCGCCCACGGCGCGACCGCACCGTCGATCAGCGACTTCGCCTCGTCGGGCACCACCAGCTCGGCATCGAAATACATCTGTGCGCCCAGCCCGTCGCATTTCGGGCAGGCGCCGAACGGGTTGTTGAACGAGAACAGGCGCGGCTCGATCTCGTCGAGCGTGAAGCCGGAGACCGGGCATGCGAACTTGGCCGAGAAGGTCGTGCGCTCCTTGGTGTCGGCGTTCTCGGCGAACACCAGCCCGTCGGCCAGCTCGAGCGCGGTCTCCAGGCTGTCGGCCAGCCGGTTGCCCAGGCCTTCGCGCACCACCACGCGGTCGACCACGACCTCGATGTCGTGCTTGAGCTTCTTGTTGAGCGCCGGCGCCTCGCCGATGTCCATCAGCTTGCCGTCGATCTTGACGCGCTGGAAGCCGCGCTTCTGCAGCTCCTGGAGCTCCTTGCGGTACTCGCCCTTGCGGCCGCGGATGATCGGCGCGAGCAGATAGAGCCGGGTGCCGTCGGGCATCGCGGTGATGCGATCGACCATCTGGCTCACGGTCTGGCTGTCGATCGGCAGCCCGGTCGCCGGCGAGTAGGGCACGCCGATGCGCGCGTACAAGAGGCGCAGGTAGTCGTAGATCTCCGTCACCGTGCCGACCGTCGAGCGCGGATTGCGCGACGTCGTCTTCTGCTCGATCGAGATCGCCGGCGACAGGCCCTCGATCGAGTCGACGTCGGGCTTCTGCATCAGCTCGAGGAACTGGCGCGCGTAGGCCGACAGGCTCTCGACGTAGCGGCGCTGGCCCTCGGCGTAGATCGTGTCGAAGGCGAGGCTCGACTTGCCCGAGCCGCTCAGCCCCGTGATCACGACCAGGCTGTCGCGCGGCAGCGTGACGTCGACATTCTTCAAATTATGTTCGCGCGCGCCGCGGATGGCGATCTGATTGGTCATGGCACCGCGAGGGTTGGGGTGAGGCTATCCAATATAGGGCCCTGGCGGCTCCGGCGCGACTCCGCCGGGCCGGGAAACCCGTGCATTGCGGGGATAAGTCGGCTGGCGCGGGGGATGAACCGGCCGCGCTCTCTATGTTGGCGCTCGCGGGGCTCGCGCCCCTGCCGTGCGCGCGGCAGGGGGCGCCAGCCCCCGCGAGCGGATCAAGAATCCTAGCGCGGGGAATGAACCCGCCGCGCTGCCGATGTTGGCGCTCGCGGGGCTGGCGCCCCTGCCGCGCTAGGGCCACGCCTTGACCGGCCGGTTGGCGTGGCTCTCCTGCGGCACGCCGCGGTTCAGCGACATGTGCGAATGCACGCACAGCCACGCCGCGCCGGCACGCTCGAACACCATGGTCGTGCGGCCCGGCCGATCGAAGCGGCTGCCGTCGCGATGGTAGCCGGTGCTCGTCCAGGGCACGACGACGACCGCCATCGCGCCGTCGGGCGACGCCAGGATGTGAGCCTGGTCGAGCACGAAGCGGAAGTCCGACGTGCGCGGCCATACATTGTCCCATTGCGTGCGCATCCAGGCGTCGAGCCCCGGAATCACGTCGCGGTGCGTGCCGAACGCCAGGATGTCGGCCGCGAACATCGGCTTGGCCGAGGCGTAGTCGACGTCGCGGACGTAGCCCGCGAAACGCTCGAGCCAGGCGAGCAGCGCCTCGCGAATCTGCGGATCGTTGGTTGCCTGCATCACCGCCCCGCGATCATCGAAACGATTACCTCGGACGCGATCCTAGCCCGACGCATCGACCGGAGCCACGCCGCGCGGCTCACGCGCGGTGCTCGCGCGGGATCACGGACAGCGTGCGCTTTTCGGCGCGCCGCAGCACGGTCAACGCGTGCGCGACGCCGACGCGCTCGTCGGTCAGCAGCCGGTGCAGGTCGTCGATGCCGCCGATCGGCTGATCGGCGAAGCCGACGATGACGTCGCCCGGCAACAGGCCCGCAGCCGCGGCGGGCCCGCCGTCGGTCAGGCCGGCGACCAGGATGCCGCTGGGCTTGGGGAGCCCGTGGAAGCGCACCAGCCGGCGGTCGAGCGGCACGTCCTGGCCGGCGACGCCGATCTGGCTGCGCTTGACCTTGCCGTCGCGCATCAGGCGCGCGGCGACGAACTTCGCCGTGTTGATGCCGATCGCGAAGCAGATGCCCTGGCCCGAGGCGAAGATCGCCGTGTTGATGCCGACCACGGCGCCGCGCGCGGTCACCAGCGGGCCGCCCGAGTTGCCCGGATTGAGCGGCGCGTCGGTCTGGATCACGCTGTCGATCAGCCGGCCGGAGCGCGCGCGCAAGGAGCGCCCGAGCGCGCTCACGACGCCCGCCGTCACGGTGCACTGGAAACCGAACGGGTTGCCGATCGCGACCACGAGCTGGCCGACGCGCAAGGCCTGCGAGTCGCCGAGCGGCGCGAACTCCAGGCCGCCATGGTCGAGCGGGGCGGCATCGATCTGGAGCACGGCGAGGTCGGTGTCGGGGTCGTCGCCGACCAGGCGCGCGCCGACCGCGCGGCCGTCGGTCAGCGACGCGGTCAGGCGCGCCGCGCCCGCCACGACGTGGCTGTTGGTCAGCACGTAGCCGTCGGGCGTGTAGATGACGCCGGAGCCGCTGCCGAGCCGGCTGCCGTCGGCGCGTGCGCCATGGATGTGGACGACGGTGGGGCCGACCCGGTCGACCGTATCGACCACGGCCTGGGAGTAGGGGTCGAGCGCGTCGAGCCCGGCCTCGTGGGGCACGCGGCCGCCGGGGCCGAGGTCGGACAGGTCATTTTCGTCGGCGATCAGGCGCATCAGTCATTGAATCCTGGAGCGGGGTGGGGGAGAGATATCGCCATCGCTCGAGCGCTTCGCAACCATGGGGTTGCCGGCGTTCCCACGATCGGATATTCCTGTTTTGTTCTCTTTGCAAGAGGTGCGGCCATGGCGGGCAGCGTCAACAAGGTGATCCTGGTCGGCAATCTGGGCCGCGACCCCGAGGTGCGCTCGACCCAGGACGGCCGCAAGATCGTGAATCTGTCCCTCGCGACCTCGGAAAGCTGGAAGGACAAGAGCTCCGGCGAGCGCCGCGAGAAGACCGAGTGGCACCGCGTCGTGATCTTCAACGAGAACCTCGCCGGCGTCGCCGAGCGCTTCCTCAAGAAGGGCTCGAAGGTCTACATCGAAGGCCAATTGCAGACGCGCAAATACACCGATCAGTCGGGTGTCGAGAAATACTCGACCGAGGTCGTGCTGCAGAATTTCCGCGGCGAGCTGACCCTGCTCGATTCGCGGGGCGCGGGCGGCGGCGCCGGAGCCGGGGCCGACGATTACGCGGCGGAGCCGGTGGCGGCCGCCGCCGGCGGCCGGGGCGGCGGCTTCCCGCGCGGCGGCGCCGACCTCGACGACGAGATCCCGTTCTAACGTTTAAGGCCCTCAGCGCGCCGGCTTGAGGACCGGCACCGCGTCGGCGACGGCGAGCAGGGCCTCGCGGCGCTCGGGCGGGGCTTGGCCGGCCAGCGCGCGGGCGAGTTCGCCGGGCTCGATGGCGCCGAGGCGCAGCGCGTGGAGCAGGCCGAGCGTGCGCCGCGGGTCGCCGCCGGCGAGCGCGTGCAGGCGGGCGATCAGGCGGCCGCGCAGCTTGAAGCGGTCGAGCATCACGAGCGGGGTGAAGGGGCCGAACTCCGAGCCCGGGTCGTGGCGCTGGCTCGCCTCGATCAGCGCGATGCAGGCGCGCGCCGCCGCGACGTCGCCCTCGGCCAGCTTGAGCACCGCATTCGCCGGCGTGTCGGTCAAATCGAGCGGCGCGCCGACGCGCGGCGCGCCAGCGGCGCGCGCCCAGGCGGGCGGCTTCGGTTTCGGGCTCTTGGCCATGGCGCTCCGAGCGGCGGGACGCGGCGGGCGCCTTGTAGCATTCGCCGGCGCGGCTCGACAGCGCCGTCGGATCGTCGACCGAGACCGCGCGGTCGTCGTCGGATCATCCTGGAGCGTGATCGCGTCGACTGAACCGGCTCCGAACAAAGACCGTCATGCCCGCGAAAGCGGGCATCCAGGGCCACGCGCGCCGACATCGCGCACATGACTCCTGGATCCCCGCTTCCGCGGGGATGACGAGGAGAGGCGGCGATTCAATCAATGCTGGTCATGCTAGCTCAGCGATGCTCCGAGCCACCGACCTTGCCGGGCACCGAGTCCGTCGACTCGCCCTGGTTCTTGCCGTGTCCGACCGTGGTGTCATGGCCACTGGCGCCGCTGCTGCCGGAGTTGGAGGTCGCGGCGCTCCCCGGGTCGGTGCCGAGATAGCCGCCCTGTCCCGAGCCTTGCGCCGGCGGCGGGCTGGCCTGCCCGGTCGGCGCGGTGGCGCCCGGGTTCTTTCCGAGATAGCCGCCTTGGCCGCTTTGGGCGTAGGCCGCGCCGCTCGCCAGCAGGACGGCGGCCGCCGATAGAACCAGCCAATGTCGCATGAGGAGTCCCCTTTAATCGCCGGACTCATCGATCAACGTCGGCATCTCTCGCAAGTTCAGCGCGGGCGGCAGCGCTCCGTCGACTTTGAGATGGATTCGCCGCAAAGCCGATGACACTCTGCGTCCCACGCAAGCCCCTCAGGATTGTTAGGACCGTTGGATGCGATCGCTGCGCGGCGCCGTTCGTTTCGAATCCTGCCTCTATGCCGGCGCGGTCGCGTTGGTCGTCCTCCTCGTGGTGCTGCTCATCGCGGTGATCACGCGCGAGGTCAACCGGACCTCCGAGGCGACCGCCAACGAGCTGTTCCGCTACGAGGCGGCGCGCGTCGAAGCCGAGTTCGCGCGGATGCTGTCGAGCCCGCTCAAGAGCGTGGCGCTGCTCGTCGCGCAGCCGGGGGCCGACGTCGCCGTCGCAGACGACGGCATGCGCCATCCGGCGCTGCCGGTCCTGTCGGCGCTGTTGCGCGAGAATCCCGATCTCTACTCCGGCTATGTCGGGCGCGCCGACGGCAGCTTCCTGCAGATGATCGCCACCCACGGCAACCCCGAGATCATCAAGGCCCAGCAGGCGCCGGACGGCACCGCGACGATCGTGCGCGCGATCGTCGCCGCGACCGGCGGCGGCCGCGTCGAGCATTGGACCTTCCTCGACGATCATGCCGCCGTGCTCGGCCGAACCGACGAGCCGAGCCCGCAATACGACCCGCGCGAGCGGTCCTGGTACCGCGACGCCATGGCGCGCGAAGGCGGCGACGTCGGCCAGCCCTACGTGTTCAACTCGACCGCCGCGCCAGGCGTCACGGCGTCTCAACGATTGCCCGACGGCACCGGCGTCGTCGGCTTCGACGTGACCTTGGATCGGCTTCAAGAGGTCGTGCAGAAACAGCACCTGTCGCCGCACAGCGGTCTGCTGCTGGTGACGGGCGACGGCCGCCTGCTGGCCTCGAACCGCGTCGCGTGGCTCGGCGTCGACGCCGCGCCGCCGCTCGCCGACGTGAAGGGGGATCGGCGCCTGGCGGGCGCGCTGCTGCAGCTCACGGACGGCGCGCCGACCGCGAACCGCGTGGTGTCCGCCGGCGACCTGCCGTACGCGAGCGGCGGCCCGGTCGACTGGCCCCTCATCGTCGCGCGCTCGCCGCTGCTGGCCGGCAGCAAGGGCGAGATGAGCCTGGTGTTCGCCGCGCCGCTCGACGACTTCAACGGCAGCCTCGACACGCTGCGTCTGCGCGTCCTGTTCGTCGGCGGCCTGCTCCTGCTGCTGCTGCTGCCGGCGATCCACGTCGCGGCGCGCAGCACGTCGCAAACCTTGCGGCAACTGGCGGAAGACGCCGCGCGCATCGACGACTTGGATGCCAGCGACACGCCGGCCGAGCGCGCGACGTTCCGCGAGTTCGCGATCCTGTCGGACGCCTTCGAGCGCATGAAACGCACGGTGAAGGAGCGGACCCGCAATCTGACCAACGCCATCGAGAGCGTCGATCAAGCCATCGCGCTATGGAACGGCGAAGACCGGCTGGTCGTGTTCAATCAGCGCTTCTCCGACTATTTCGGTTCGACGGCCAAACCCGGCATCAAGCACGCGGATTGCGTGCGGGCCGCGATCGACGCCGGCCGCATCCTGACCGCCGCAGGTCAGAGCGCCGCCGACCTGGTCACCGACCACATCGTGCACCAGCATCGTGCCGACGGCGTGCCGATGACCTGCCGGCTGCACGACGGCCGCGAGATCCGCATCACGGTCCGGCCGGCACGCAACGGCGGCGTGCTGACGACGGCGGTCGTGGCCGGGTATCACGCCTGAGCGGGCGGCGCGCTACAGCGGCTTGACGAGGAAGCGGTGCGGCGCGGCGCCGTCGCCGTAGCCGAGCGCGCGGTACAGACCTTGCGCGGTCGCGTTGTCGTCGCGCACCTCGAGCGTCACCTTGCAGCAGCCGAGCGCGCGCGCCGCGTCCTCGACGGCGGCGAGCAGCCGGCGGCCGACGCCGCGGCGGCGATGCGCCGGCGCGACCGCGAGGTCGTGCAGGTTGAGCAGCGGCCGCGCCGCGAAGGTCGAGAAGCCGAGGAAGCCCACCGCGACGCCGGCCGGCTCGCCGTCGGGCGCGACCGCCAGCCAGACGCGCGCGTGGGGCAGGGCGGCGAGCCGGTCGGGCAGCGCCGCGAGGACGTCGCGCGGCAGGGGCTGGCCGCCACCCATCGGGTCGCGCGCATAGAGGTCGAGCAGCGCGGTCAGCGCGGCGCGATCCCAGGCGCGCGCGAGGTCGGCGGCGCGGACCGAGTAGGCCATCAGTCGTCGGTTTCGACGGACGGCAGGCCGAACATGTCGCGCAGGTCCAAGAGCCCCTCCTCGATCGCGAACGGCACCGCGCGCGCGAACATGTCGAGGATGATGACCGCGTTGACCAGGACGTCGCGGTCGAACGCGGCGCGTATGCGGTCCGCCATGCCGCGATTGACCACCGTCGCGGCCTCGGTGTGCTTGCGCAGGTCCTCGAGCGTCCCGGCGCCCAGCGCGTTGTCTCTGAGGTAGCGCCCGAGCAGGTACATCGAGAACACGCGAAACAGCGTCTCGTCGTCGCGCGCGAACGGCAGGTGGAACCGTGCCATCGGCCGGAAGAACGCCAGGTGCGGACAGCCCGAGGTCGCGCCGATCAGCCCGACCAGCGAGGCCATGCCGTCCTGCAGCGATTTGTGCGCCATCACGGTTCGGCTGGAGGTCACGACCTCCGTGGTCGCCTCGTCGAACGACCGGAAGATCTCGAAGCGCTCGACGAAGCCCGACAGGCCGCGCGCGAACGGGCATTGCGGGCTGTCGCGCGGGCTGAGCGGACAGTTCGGGCATTGGTGATAGTCGAGCCTGGCCCAATCGGCCGCCGGCTTGTCGATCGGCTCCTGCAGCGCGAAGGTCGCGCGGTCGAAACGCAGGGCAATCTCCTCGACGCCGTGCGCGAGATGAAACCGGTAGACGATGGTCGCGCTATCGCTGTCCGCCACGCTGCGCTCCGGCCAGCCGCCCCCTCGTACCTAGTCGTGATCCGGGCGTCGATCGCTTCGGTGTCGGCGGCCGCGCGCCCTTTGGCGGAGACGCCGGGAATATGCTAGAAGTCCACGGCGTTGGTGCAATAAATGCGCCGTCATGAGGGGGTGTCAACCGCGGCGCCATGACGCCCGGCCCGCGGGATCGAAACCATGATGCGGCTGAAGAACATCGCCTGGTCGGCGGCGGCAAGCCGCGCCTACATGCCGCTGCTGAGCCAGCAGCGCCAACCGATCGACGTGCTGCTGCGCGGCCTGCGCGAGGCCGATGTGCCCGGCGCGCCGTTCCGTCCGATCGACGAATATCCCGGCTACTGGTTCGCCAAGACGGCCAACGACGTCCTCGTGGTGATCCAGCAGCAGCGCGACGGCTACGTGGTGACGGGCTTCGCCGATTGGCGCCAACAGGTCGATCAGGCGCTCGAAGAAGCGGCCGCCGCCCTGGCCGGCGCCGACGACACCGCGCTCGCCGCCTGACGCATCAGCTCGGCTGGTTGCACGGCGCGACCGTCAGCTTGTCGACATGATTCTCGTCGATGCCCGGGGCGGGCGTCTCGGTGTAGAGCGTGCAGGCGTCGCCGCCGCGCCGGATGGCGGCGACCTCGAAAATCATGGTCTTGTTGTTCGAGCCGAAGATCAGCGACAGCTGGTCGCCGACCGCGATCCGCGGCGGCACGTCGACGCGATGGTAGGCGTTGCAGGTCCGCATCACGATCCAGCTGCGGCACACCTGGAGCTCGGCGAGCCCGGGCGTGGCGATCGCCTGCACCGCCTCTTGCGCCAGGCTCGGCCGGGGGGTCGCGACCAGGCTCGCCAAGGCCAATGCCGTGGCCGCGAGCGCGATCGGCAAGCGAGGGATCTCGGGCAAAAAACGCAGGCGGCTGGCGCGGCGGCGGGGCGTACGCATGGCGCCAGCCTAGCAAGGACGACCGCCCGGCCAAAGCGTCGCAGGGCCGCAGCCGGCGCAGGGCGGGGCCGCATTGTTCGCGGGGACCCGCGAAACTTGCTAGGATCGCGCGCGGTGAGCCGACGGTGACCGCATGAGCCCAGCCAAGCGCAACCCGTCGGCGCCGTCCCCGCCGGCGCCGACCTTGTCGCGCCTGCTCTATGTCGACGACGATCCGACCCTGACGTTGCTCACGCGCATCTCGCTCGAGAAGGTCGGCGGGTTCACGGTCATGACCTGCGCGTCGGGCGGCGAGGCGCTGACCGCGGTCGAGGCGTTCGCGCCCGACGTGATCCTGCTCGACGTCATGATGCCGGGGATGGACGGCCCCGCCACGCTGGCGGCGCTGCGCCGACTGCCGGCGCTCGCCGAGATCCCGGTGATCTTCATGACGGCAAAGGTCCAGGACGACGACATGACCCGCTATCGCGAGCTCGGCGCCGCCGACGTGATCGGCAAACCCTATGATCCCGTCAAGCTGCCCGAGCTGGTGCGCGCGATCTGGCAGCGCTGCCGCGGCGTGAGCGATCTCGGCCGGCTCGAGCAGCTGCTCGCGGCCGTCGGCGAATCCGAGTTCCGCCGCCTGATCGAGACCTTCCTGGTCGACCTGACGCGGCGCATCGCGCTGATGGCCGGGCTGCGCGACGCCGGCGACCACGCCCAGCTCGAGCGGGTCGCGCACTCGCTCAAAGGCACCGCGGGCAGCTACGGCCTGGACGCGGTATCCGACCTGGCGGCGCGGGTCGAGGCGGTCAGCGGCGGCGGCGATGCCGGCGCGATTGCGCACGCGCTCGCCGCCCTCGAGGCCGGCATCGCGGCGAGCGCGGCCCAGCTCAGGGCCCGCTTCGGACTGGGCGCAGGCGCCTAGAACCACCAGACCTGGGGCAGCCCTCCATATAAGCCCCTGTATCTGGTAGGAGTTTTGTCGTAGACTGCGCCAAAATCAGGACTCGGGGAGGGGGCGCCTCCAATGTGGCAGCAAGTCTACGACCCGGTCGGAAGTCCGGCGCTGTCGACGTTTCTCGCGGTCGTGCCGGTCGCGGTCCTGCTGGGCGCGCTCGGCATCTTCCGGATCAAGGCGCACTTCGCGGCGCTGCTCGGCCTGCTCGCCGCGTTGCTGATCGCGGTGCTGGTGTTCGGCATGCCGGCCTCGATGGCGGTGGTAACCGCGATCTATGGCGCGTGCACCGGGCTGTTCCCCATCGGCTGGATCATCCTCAACGTGATCTTCCTCTACCAGCTCACCTTGCAGAAGGGGCTCTTCAAGGTGATGCAGGACAGCTTGGCGCTGGTCACCGAGGACCGGCGCCTGCAGCTGCTGCTGATCGCCTTCAGCTTCGGGGCGTTCTTCGAGGGCGCATCGGGTTTCGGTACGCCGGTCGCGGTGACCGGCGCGATCCTGATCGGTCTCGGCTTCTCGCCGCTGGCGGCGTCCGGCCTGTCGCTGATCGCCAACACCGCGCCGGTCGCCTACGGCGCGCTCGGCACGCCGATCATCGGCCTGCAGCAGGTCACCGGGCTCGACCTGTTCCAGCTGTCCGCGATGGTCGGACGCCAGCTGCCGTTCTTCTCGCTGCTGGTGCCGTTCTGGCTGATCTGGGCGTTCGCCGGCTTCCGCGGCATGCTCGGGGTGTGGCCCGCGATCCTGGTCGCCGGCGTGTCCTTCGCCGTCCCGCAGTACCTGGTCTCGAACTATCACGGACCGTGGCTGGTCGACGTCGTCGCGGCGGTCGTTTCGATGGCGGCGCTGATCGCGTTCCTGCGCGTCTGGCAGCCGGCGCGCGTCTGGACCTCGGTGGCGATCGGCGGCGAGGCGAGCGCGCCGCCGGCCCACTTCGAGCGTCACCCGACCGGCGAAGTCGTGCGCGCCTGGGTGCCGTGGCTGATCCTCGCGGTGTTCGCCTTCCTGTGGGGCCTGCAGGACGTGCGCAACTTCCTCAACGGCATCTCGAACTACGTGTTCGACGTGCCGGGGCTGCACAACATGGTCCAGCGCGTGCCGCCCGTCGTGACGAAGCCGACGCCGGAGGCCGCGCGCTTCCTGTTCAACTGGCTGTCGGCGACCGGCTCCGGCATCCTGCTCGCCGCGGTCGTCGCCGGCTTGGCCATGGGGCTGTCGGTCGGCCAGATGGTGAAGACCTACGGCACCACCCTCAAGCTGGTGCGCTATTCGCTGCTCACCATCGCGGCGATGCTCGCGATCGGCATCACGACGCGCTACGCGGGGATCGACGCGACGCTCGGCCTCGCCTTCGCGCGCACCGGCGTGCTCTACCCGTTCTTCGCCGCGCTGCTGGGCTGGCTTGGCGTGGCGCTGACCGGCTCCGACACGGCCTCCAACGTGCTGTTCGGCAGCCTGCAGCGCATCACCGCGCAGCAACTCGGCCTGAATCCGATCTTGACCGCGGCGGCCAACAGCTCCGGCGGCGTGATGGGCAAGATGATCGATGCGCAGAGCATCGTCGTCGCGTCGACCGCCACGCGCTGGTACGGCCACGAGGGCGAGATCCTGCGCTACGTGTTCTTCCACAGCCTGGCGCTGGCCTGCCTGGTGGGCGGCCTCATCATGCTGCAGGCCTACGTGTCGCCATTCACGCAGCTCGTGATCGGCGGACCGGGCTAGAGTTCAGGGGCCGGGAGTCAGGGGTCAGGTATCAGGTTTTTAACGGGCAACCTGAGTCCCGACACCCGACTTCCGGCTCCTGAAGCTAGTAGCGTTTGTAAGGCAGGAACTTGCCCGTCATCGTGACGCGCACGCGATCGCCCTTGGGGTCGGGCTGGCGCTCCAGCGCCATGTCGAAGTCGATCGCGCTCATGATGCCGTCGCCGAACTCCTCCTCGATCAGCGCCTTCCAGGTCGTGCCGTAGACCTGGACGAGCTCGTAGAAGCGGTAGATCAGCGGATCGGTCGGCACCGCGGTCGGCAGCGAGCCGCGATAGGGAATCTCGGTCAGCAGCTCCTTCTCGGCATCGCTGAGGCCGAGCAGCTTGGCGGCCTTCTCGGCGTGGTGCGGCTCCATCGACATCTGGCCGAGGCACGCCGCGGTGGTCCACACGGGCGACATGCCGACGGCCTCGGCGATGTGCTTCCAGGTAAGCTTCTTCTGCTTCTTGATCTGCTTGATCTTGGCGGCGAGCTGCTCCTTCGACATGACGCGTCCTCCACTGGGTCGTCCTCGATCGCGGAATGGCAAGTTCCGCGCCAGCCGGCGCGCCAACGGCGGGAGCCCGACACGGCGCCGTTGGCGGGAGACGGCATTGGCGGCCGCCGTCCGTCTGCCCAAAAGTTGGGCGAATCGGCACGAACGGTTTACTTCCGCCGGCGCGGTTTCTAGCCTCGCCGCGCCATGAGCCCGACCGCCAAGCCGCCGCGCATCACGGCCGAGGAGTTTGCCGCGGTGATGCGCGACCTCGTGCCCTATGTCGGCCAGCTCGGCATCGAGGTGAAAACGCTCGGATTCGGCACCATATCGCTCGTGATGCCGGCGTCCGATCGGCTGCTGCGGCCGGGCGGCACGATCGCCGGCCCGGCCCAGATGGCGCTCGCCGACATCGCGATGTACGGGCTGGTGATGAGCCGTCTCGGGCGGGTCGACCTCGCGGTGACGACCAGCCTGTCGATCAACTTCCTGCGTCGTCCCGAGCCGGCCGCGATGACCGCCGAGGGACGGCTCCTGAAGCTCGGCAAGCGGCTCGCGGTCGGCGACGTGACCCTGCTGTCCGAGGGCCTCGCCGAGCCGGTCGCCCATGCCGTCGTGACGTACTCGCTGCCGCCGGCTAAAGGCTTGGCGGGCGAGGGAAAATAGCGCACCGCGAAACCCCGGCTCCGATTGTTCGCAGGTGCGGGATCTGCTAGGTTTTTAGATAGTTTCCGGGACCCGGCAAGGACCTGGTCCGCCCCCCGAAAGATCGACCTCAAGGTAAGGCCAATTTGACCTCCGTTCCGCAGCCGCCAGCCCCGCCCGGCACACCCGGTTTCGACGTCACCCCGATCGCCATCGAAGAGGAGATGCGCAAGAGCTACCTCGATTACGCGATGAGCGTGATCGTGGCGCGCGCGCTGCCGGACGTGCGCGACGGGCTCAAGCCGGTGCACCGCCGCATCCTCTACGCCATGAAGGAGGGCGGCTACGACTGGAACCGCGCCTTCCGCAAGGCGGCGCGCATCGTCGGCGACGTCATGGGCCAGTATCACCCGCACGGCGACAGCGCGATCTACGACGCGCTGGTCCGCATGGTGCAGGACTTCTCGATGCGCGTGCCGCTGATCGAGGGGCAGGGCAATTTCGGCTCGATGGACGGTGATCCGCCGGCGGCGATGCGCTACACCGAGGCGCGGCTCGCGCGCGTGTCGGAGACCCTGCTCGCCGACATCGACAAGGAGACCGTAGACTTCCAATCGAACTACGACGAGAGCCGCCACGAGCCGACCGTCCTGCCGGCCGAGTTTCCCAACCTGCTGGTCAACGGCGCGGGCGGCATCGCGGTCGGCATGGCGACCAACATCGCGCCGCACAACCTGGGCGAGGTGATCGACGCGTGCTGCGCGCTGATCGACGACCCCGAGACCTCGACCGACCAGCTGCTCGAGCTGGTGCCCGGTCCGGATTTTCCGACCGGCGCCAGCGTGATCGGCCGCATGGGCATCCGCGAGGCGGCGCATTTCGGGCGCGGCTCGATCGTGATGCGGTCGCGCACCCACATCGAGGAGATCCGCAAGGACCGCGAGGCGATCATCGTCACCGAGATCCCCTATCAGGTGAACAAGGCGCGTATGATCGAGCGCATCGCCGAGCTGGTGCACGAGAAGGTCATCGACGGCATCTCCGACCTGCGCGACGAGAGCGATCGCGACGGCGTGCGCGTGGTCATCGAGCTCAAGCGCGACGCCTCGTCGGACGTCGTGCTCAACCAGCTGTGGCGGCATTCCCAGCTGCAGACCAGCTTCGGCGTCAACAGCCTGGCGCTCAACCGCGGCCGGCCCGAGATGCTCGGGCTGAAGGCGATCCTCGAGGCCTTCATCGAGTTTCGCCGCGAGGTGATCACCCGGCGCACCACGTTCCAGCTCGGCAAGGCGCGCGACCGCGCCCACGTGCTGGTCGGGCTCGCAATCGCGGTCGCCAACATCGACAAGATGATCGCGATCATCCGCTCGTCGCCCGATCCGGCGGTCGCCAAGGAGCGTCTGACCGCCGAGCCGTGGCCGGCCACCGAGGTCGCGGCGCTGATCAAGCTGATCGACGAGCCCGGCCGCGGCATCGAGGCGGGCGGCGTCTACCGCCTGTCGGACGTCCAGGCGCGCGCCATCCTCGAGCTCCGGCTGCAGCGGCTCACCGGGCTCGAGCGCGACAAGATCGCCGAGGAGCTGACCGAGCTCGGCAAGGAGATCGTCGACCTGCTCGACATCCTGGGCTCGCGGCCGCGGCTGATGGCGCTGCTGCGCGACGAGCTCGTCAAGGTCAAGGAGGCGTTCGCGACGCCGCGGCGCACGCGGATCGAGGACTCCGAGCTCGATACCGACATCGAGGACCTGATCCAGCGCGAGGACATGGTCGTCACGGTGAGCCATCTCGGCTACGTCAAGCGCGTGCCGTTGTCGACCTACCGGGCGCAGAACCGCGGCGGCAAGGGCCGCGTCGGCATGGCGACGCGCGAGGAGGACTACGTCGAGACGCTGTTCGTCGCCAACACCCACACGCCCGTGCTGTTCTTCACCACCGGCGGGCGCGCGTTCGAGCTCAAGGTGTGGCGCCTGCCCGAGGGCGCGCCGCAGGCGCGCGGCAAGCCGGTGATCAACCTGCTGCCGTCGCTCGCCGAGGGCGAGCGCATCGCGACCATCCTGCCGCTGCCCGGCTCGACCGAGGAGATCGAGCACCTGAGCGTGATGTTCGCGACGTCGAAGGGCGAGGTGCGGCGCAACGCGCTGTCGGACTTCATCAACATCAAGGCCAACGGCAAGATCGCGATGAAGCTCGAGGACGACGACGGCAACTCGGTCGGCGCGCTGGTCGGCGTCGTGGTCTGCCGCGCCGACCAGGACATCCTGCTGGCGAGCCGCGCCGGCAAGTGCATCCGCTTCGGCGTCGGCGACGTGCGCGTGTTCTCGAGCCGCACCTCGACCGGCGTGCGCGGCATCAGGCTCGCGCCCGACGAGGCCGGCGGCGACGACGAGGTGATCTCGATCTCGGTGCTGAACTCGGTCGAGGCGACCACCGAGGAGCGTGACGACTATCTGCGCCTGGCGAACGCGCGCCGGCGCCAGAGCGGCGAAGCCGCGGAGCCCGACGACGCCAACGGCGGCGGCAACCAGGAGGAGGCGCTGGCGCGGCTCGGCGAGGAACGCTACGCGGCGCTCGCGGGCGCCGAGCAGTTCCTCCTCACGGTGACGGAGAACGGTTTCGGCAAGCGCAGCTCGGCTTACGAGTACCGCACCACCGGGCGCGGCGGCTCGGGCATCGCCAACATCGAGGTGACGGCGCGCAACGGCGACGTCGTGGCGTCGTTCCCGGTCGAGGCGAACGACGAGGTGATGTTGATGACCGACGGCGGGCAGCTGATCCGCACCCCCGTGCACGACGTGCGCATCGCCGGACGCAAGACCCAGGGCGTGACCCTGTTGCGCGTCGAGGAGGGCGACCGCGTGGTCTCGGTGACGCGCATCGCCGACACCGACGGCGCGGAAGGCGGCAACGGTACGGCGTCGAACGGCGGCGCCAACGGCAACGGCGCCGAACACGGCGGGGAGGGACGGGCGTGAGCAACAAACTGCGGGTCGGGCTCTATCCCGGCACTTTCGACCCGATCACCTCCGGGCATTCGGACATCATCCTGCGCGCCAGCCGGGTCGTCGATCATCTGGTGATCGGGGTGGCGACCAACGCCGGCAAGGGCCCGCTGTTCTCGGTCGAGGAGCGCGTCGCCATGGTGGCCGAGGAGGCCGCGGCGCTCAACGGCAACGGCGCCGCCGCCAGCCGCATCGAGGTCAAGGCCTTCGACAATCTGCTGATGCAGTTCGCGGTCGAGAACGGCGCCAGCGTGATCATCCGCGGCCTGCGCGCGGTCACCGACTTCGAGTATGAGTTCCAGATGGCGGGCATGAACGCCGCGCTCAATCCGGCGGTCGAGACCTTGTTCCTGATGGCGTCGGGCGACCAGCAGTTCGTGTCGTCGCGGCTGGTCAAGGAGGTCGGCCGGCTGGGCGGCGACATCTCGCGCTTCGTCTCGCCGCGGGTCGCCCAGCACATGAAGGCGCGCTTCGAGGAGGAGCGCGCCACCAACAGCGCGAAGACCCGCCAGACGCCGCCGTTCGCGTGAGGCGGCGTCGCCCGGCTAGTTGAAGCGCACGGCGGGACGCGACGCGGCGGCGCCGAACGGCGCCGCCTGATAACCTTCGACGCGGCGCACCGGAACCGCGACGCGCTCGGGACGAACCGTCCCCTCGGTGTTGCCGAGCGCGGTCAGGAACGACGCCTGCCAGGTCGCCGCCGTGTTGCGCTTGACGACCTCCATCATGTGGCGCCAGCGCACGCGGCGCTCGTCGAGCGGCATGCGCAGCGCGCGATGCAGCGCCGCGGCGATGTCGTCGACCTCGTACGGATTGACCTGGAGGGCCGCCTTGAGCTCCTGGGCCGCGCCGGCGAAGCGCGACAGCACGAGCACCCCGGGGTCGACCGGATCCTGCGCCGCGACGTATTCCTTGGCGACCAGGTTCATGCCGTCGCGCAGCGGCGTCACCAGGCCGATGCGGGCGATCCGGTAGAAGCCGGCCAGCACGTTGCGCGAGAAGCTCTGGTTCAAGTAGCGCAGCGGCGTCCAGTCGTACTCGGCGAACTTGCCGTTGATGGCGCCGCTCGCCGCCTCGAGCTCGCGGCGCAACGCGCGATATTGCGCGACCTCGCCGCGCGACACCGGCGTGATCTGGAGGTAGCTGAACTGGCCGCGATGCTCGGGGTGGTCGGCCATCAGCGAGTCGATCGCCTCGAAGCGGTTGGCGATGCCCTTGCTGTAGTCGAGGCGGTCGACGCCGATGATCAGCGCGCGGCTGCCCATGCTTTGCAGCAGGCGCTGGCCGTCGCGGCCGCGCACGGCGCGCTCGGCGACGCGCGCGAAGCGCTCGGTGTCGATGCCGATCGGGAACGCGGCGACCCGCACGCGCCGCTCGCCGATCATGAACTCGCCGCCGTCGAGCAGGCGGCCGTGCGCGATCTCGGCGACGCTGTCGAGGAACGCGCGCGCCGACTCGTCGGTCTGGAAACCGACCAGGTCGTAGGCCGCCAGCGCCTGCAGCAGCACGCCATGGCGCGGCAGCGTCTCGATCAGCTGGCGTGCCGGGAACGGCGTATGGAGGAAGAAGCCGATGCGGTCCGTCACGCCGAGCTTGCGCAGCTCGGCGGCCAGCGGGATCAGGTGATAGTCGTGGACCCAGATCACGTCGCCGGGCTCGAGGATCGTCTTGAGCATGCGGGCGAAGTAGGCGTTGACGCGCATGTAGCCGTCGAACGCCGCGCGCGAATAGGTCACCAGGCCGAGCCGGTAGTGCAGCAGCGGCCACAGTGCGCCGTTGGAGTATCCGACGTAATAGTCGGCGTAATCCTTGCGGGTCAGATCGACGGTCACGTAGGTGACGTTGCCGGCATCGACCGAGCGCGGCGCGCTCGACGGTTGGTCGGCGATCTCGCCGCTCCAGCCGAACCACACGCCGCCGCCCGGGTTCAACGCCTCGCCCATGGCGATCGCGAGGCCGCCGGCCCGTGCGTTGCGCTCGGTCGGCAGGGCCACCCGGTTGGAGACGATCACGAGCCGCGCCAAAACGCTTCCTCCCAACTGCGGCTCAGGCGCCGCGCCGACACGACCAGGCCGACCAAGGAGTAGGTCTGCGGGTAGTTGCCCCACAGCTCGTTGGTCGCCGGATCGATTCCCTCCGACAGCAGGCCCAGCCGATTGCGGCACGCCAGGACCGACTCGAAGATCTCGCGTGCCTCATCGCCTCGTCCGATCGCCGCCAGCGCATCGATGTACCAAAATGTCGTGATCGTGAACGCGGTCGTCGGTCTGCCGAAATCGTCCGGCGCGACATAGCGGAACACGTGCTTGCCGTGCACAAGCTCCCGTTCGATCGCCTCTACGGTCGCCAGAAATCTCGGATCGGTGGGAGATACGAATCCCACCTCGTGCATCAACAGCAGACTGGCGTCGAGGTCGGTGCCGCCCAAGCAGTCAACGAACGTCTTGCGTTCGGGGTTCCAGGCCTCCGCGAGCAGGCGATGTCGGATGCGTGACGCCTCGGTGCGCCAGGCGGCCTGCCGATCCTCGAGCCCGAGCACGCGGGCGATCTTGGCCAGGCGGTCGCACGCCGCCCAGCACATCATCGCGGAATGGGTATGGACGCGCCGGCGGCCGCGATACTCCCAGAGCCCGGCGTCGGGCTGGAACGCGTATTCGACGGCTTTGGCGCCGAGAATTTCGAGCCGGCGGAACAGCGAGACGTCGCCGGGCGACGGCAGCCGGCGGTCGAAGAACATCTGGGTCGCCGCCAACACGACGCTGCCGTAGCTGTCGTTCTGGATCTGGGTGTCCGCCAGGTTGCCGATGCGCACCGGCCCCATGCCGCGATAGCCCGACAGCGCCGGCGCGAAGCGCTCGGGCATCGGCGTGCCGGGAACGATGCTGTAGACCGGCCGCAGCCGCTCGTCGGGATACGCGGCGACGTTGGTGATGTAGCGGATGAAATCCTCCATCGTGCGCGTCGCGCCCAGAATGTTGAGCGAATGCACGACGAAATAGGCGTCGCGGAACCAGCAGTAGCGGTAATCCCAGTTGCGCTCCGTGCCCGGGGCTTCGGGGATCGAGGTCGTCATCGCGGCGACGATGCCGCCGGTCTCCTCGAAGGCGCACAGCTTGAGCGTGATCGCGGCGCGGATCACCGCGTCCTGCCACTCGAACGGCACCGACAGATAGCGCGTCCATTCGTTCCAGTAGTCGAGCGTGCGGTCCTGGAACTCCTGCGCCATGCGGGAGATCGATTCCGGGACGCTCTCGACATTGCCGAGGACGAGCGTGATCGGCTTGTCGAGCACGAACCAGCGCTCCTCGGCGATCAGCGAGATCGGGCCGTCGGTCGTGACGCGAAAGCGCAGGCCGTCGGCGGCGTAGTCGAGATGGTTGCTGCCGGCGGCGACCGCCGGCTTGAGGCGTCCGTAGTCGAAGCGCGGGCGAATGCGCAGGCGGATCCGGCAGGCGCCGGCGACCGGCTGAATGCGCCGGATCAGCATGTGGGGCCGGTAGATGCGCTCGAACTGCTTGAAGCGCGGCGCGAAGTCGACGAGCTGCAGGGCCTGGCCGCTGGCGTCGGTCAAGGTCGTCGACAGGATCGCGCTGTTGGCGAGATAGTGCTGGCGGCTGTCGGCGAGGCCGTCGACGTCGACCGCCAGGAAGCCCTCGGCGCGTTCGTCGTCGTCGCGTCGATCCTCGCCGCGCACGCCGCGCAGCAGGCCGCAGAAGATCGGATCGCCGTCGAGGCGCGGAAAGCAGCACCAGGCGTACCGGCCGTGCGCGTCGATCAGCGCGCTCAGCACGCAATTGCCGATCACGCCCAGCTCGAGGCTGGGGGGTGGCGTGGCCCCAGTCATGGGCGACGCTCGGGCTGCGCCGTCACCGCGGCGACGCAGGCGCGCAGCCAGGCGCGGAACTCGGCCGGCGAGCCGATGCGATGGCGCGCGGCGCTCGGCGCGCGCTCACCCGCGCGGCCGACCCGGATCGACACGCCGCCGCGGGCATTGATCGCGGCGAAACCGTCCTCGTCGGTGGTGTCGTCGCCGGCGAACACGGGCAGGCGGCCGGCGAACGGCGCGCGCGTCATCAGCCAGGCGATCGCGCGGCCTTTGGTGGCGGCGCGCGGCTTGATGTCGAACGCCGCGTGGGCCGGCAGGATCTCGAGCCGCTCGCGGTGGGGCTCGACCAGGCGCTGCGCCAGGGCGCGCACCGCATCGGCGTGTTCGGGTGCCTGACGGTAGTGCACGGCGACGCTGCTGCCTTTGGTCTCGACGACGAGCCCGGGTCGCGCGGCGGCGAACGACGCGAGCGCGGCGGCGATCGGCTCCAGCGCCGGATCGGGCGCGCTCTGCGCCGGCACGCCGGCGGCCCGCGTCTCGGCGCCGTGCTGGCCGGCCGCGGCGGTCAGGACCAGCGGCGCGAACAGGCGGTCGATCGTCGCGAGCGAGCGCCCGCTCACCAGCGCGACCGCGCCGCCGAACGCCCGCTCGAGCGCGCCGAGACAGAGGCGCAGCTCGCTCGGGACATGGACGCCGTCCGGCGTCGGCGCGAGGTCGAGCAGCGTGCCATCGATGTCGAGGAAGAAGGCCCAGTCGCTTCGCGCAGTCGGCAGGTCGGTTTGCGTTGTCGCCTCCGCCTTGTGAACGTGTTCACGGGAGTGAGGGCGAGGGGTCGCGACGGCCCCGGGCCGCACCGCGTCGACGGCGCGATCCGAGGCATCGTCCTCACCCAGCAACGCGAGGCCGCCCGCCGGGGTTCCGGCGGTACGGGGGCGGCGCCGCGGCTGCGCGCGCGGTTCGTTGACCGGCCCGGGCGGGCGCCCCTATGGTGCGGCCGCGCCCTGGTGAGAGCGCTTAGCTCAGTCGGTAGAGCGTCTGACTTTTAATCAGAAGGTCGTGGGTTCGATCCCCACAGCGCTCACCAGAGCGAATCGCCCGGCCGCCGCGCGCCCGTGCGATCAGTCGCGCGAGAAGGGGATGTAGCTGTCCTCGCCGTGCCAGGACACCGGCTGCACGCTGACGTTCTTGCACGCCGTCGCGCCGAGCAGCTGCCCGGCCACCGCGATCCACAAGACATATCGCGCGATCCGCGCCATGCCGACCCTCCCGCCTTGCGGCGAGCCTAGCATGGCGCGGCCGTCGTGGCTCAGCGGTGCTTGCCGAGCCAGCTCATCATGATGCGGTTGAAGGCGTCCGGCTGCTCGACGTTGGGGAAATGCCGGGCGTTGGCGATCTCCTCGTAGCGGCCGCCGGGCACGAGCTCGGCGATCCGCTTGTTGCCGGCGGGCGGCGTGCCGGGGTCCTGGTCGCCGCACACCACCAGGGTCGCCACCTTCAGGCTCGGCAGCTTGGGGACGAAGTCGAAGTTCTGGATCGCCGCCGCGCAGCCGATGTAGCCGGCCGGCGTGGTCGCCACGACGGTGTCGCGGATCTGCTTCCAGCGTCCCGGGTTCTTCGGCTTGAAGGCGTCGGTGAACCAGCGCTCCATGGTGCCGTCGCCGAGCGGCGCCAGCGAATTGGCCTCGCGCACGGTCTTGACGCGCGGCCCCCAGGCGGCAGCGGCGTCGGGCGGCGTCTGGGGCATGGTGTCGCACAGCATCGCGCTCTTGAGCTTGGCGCCGTGCTTGATCGCGAACGCCTGGCCGATCATGCCGCCGATCGACAGGCCGATGAAATGCACCGGGCCGACGCCGGTCGCGTCGATCACCGCGGCGGTGTCGTCGGCCAGCTGCTCCATGCGGTAGTCGCCGGCGACCGGGTCGCTGCCGCCGTGCCCGCGCATGTCGACGCGCAGCACGCGGAAACCGGCCTCGATCAGCGGCGGCATCTGCTCGGCCCACATGCCGCCGTCGGACGACAGCGAATGGGTGAAGCACACCACCGGGCCTTTCTCGGGACCCATCAGGTCGTAGTAGATCCGACGTCCGTCGAGCGGCAGCAGCATCGCATCCTCCGTCGAAGCGTTGGGACCGCGTCAGCGTAGAGCGGTTTCGCGTCGAGGGGAAACGGCGAAAGCGCCGAGCCTCAGTGCAGGCGCTGGGTCTTGCCGGGTGTCTGCAGCAGCTGGCTGACGGCGCACAGCACGTCGGCCCAGACGAACGCGCCCTCGTCGTCGCCGGCGTCGTGCAGCGACTTGATCTTGTTCACCGCGACGCCAACCGCGTCGTCGCCGTTCCGGTCGACGAGCGCCGCCGCCATCGCCCACAGATCGCGATCGTAACGCATCGCAAGATCGCTCCGCAGGCGGGATTGCCTGTCGGTGGAAGAACGTCTGACCCGGGGCGGTTGTTCGGGGGGCATCGCGGCGCTCACAACTCGAACGCGCAGTGTATCAGACAATCGGACGCGTTGACGATCCGCGCATTGCGGCCCGCGCCGAGCACGCCGCCGCCGGCCAGCACGACGAGCTCGCCGACGGTCACCCGGAAGCGCTGGGGCCGTCGCACGCAGGCGCCGCCCTCCGAGACGTCGCGCGTCTCGCAGAACACCAGGTTGTCGCGCGCCATCACGATGCGGGCCGGCAGGTCCGACCGGTGGCGCGCGTGGCGCCGCCGCTCCGGTCCCGCGAACCCGCCATTGCTGGACTTCGACATCCCACGCTCCTCGCATCGAAGTCCTAGCCGTCGGCAGCTTAAGCGACGCTTACGGTGCCGGCGCCGGGCGCCCAGAGACCGGGCCCAGAGACTGGGGCCCAGAGACTGGGACGCGCGAGGATTCGTGCGGCCGCCGGCGGCGGGGTCGCACCGCGCCGGGAACGCGAGGCTCGGGCGTCAGGTAGGTTTTGGACTGCCTCGACCGTATATAGGGGGGTAGAGGGAGCTGCTTCCCGAGGACGAGGATTTAGCAACATGCGTAGACTGCCTTCGATCGCCTTGCTCGGCACCCTGGCGCTCGGCGCCTGCACGGTGGCGCCGCCGACCGGTCCCAGCGCGATGGCGCTGCCGGGCAAGGACAAATCATTCGAGGCGTTCCAGCAGGACGACGCGTCGTGTCGGCAATACGCGTCGGCGCAGATCGGCGGCGGTTCGCCGGCGGAAGCCGCGAACCAGAGCATGGTCGGCAGCGCCGCCGTCGGCACCGCGGTGGGCGCGGCGGCCGGCGCGGCGCTGGGCGCGGCGGCCGGCAATCCGGCGCTGGGCGCGGCGGCCGGCGCGGGCGCGGGCCTGCTCGGCGGCACGGCGGTCGGCGCCAACGCCGCGGCGGCCTCGGGCGCCAACATGCAACAGCGCTACGACATGGCCTACATGCAGTGCATGTACGGCCACGGCAACAGCGTGCCGAGCCAGCCCAGCGCGGCGAGCGCCTATCCGTATCCGTACGGCTACGGGTATCCGGCAAACCCCGGCTACTACTATCCGGCCTATCCCTACCCGTCGGGCTATGTCGGCTTCGGCATCGGGGGCGGCTGGCACCGCCACTGGTGAGCGCCGCGCGAGCGTCGCGCCCGGCGCTGAGCGGCGGCGTGCGCGCGGCCGGCGCGCTCAGCGCGCGGCGATGGTCTTGAACGCGGGCGCCCGGTAGGACGGCTCCCAAGTCGCGGCGCGCTCGTCCTGCGGCTGGCGCACCACGACGTCGCGCTCGAGGTCGGCCAGCACGCGATCGAACAAGGTCAGTCCGAGCGGGCCGAGCGCGCGCCGCCACAGCTCCTCGGCGGTCTCGCCCGGGTACACGAAACAATGCTCCTGCGCCGCGATCGGCCCCGTGTCGGCGCCGTCGTCGAGCCAGTAGATCGAGCCGCCGGCGACCGCGTCGCCCATCTTGATCGTCCAGACCACGGCGTCGCGGCCGCGATGGCGCGGCAGCAGCGACGGGTGATAGCCCAGCGCGCCAAGCCGCGCGCGGTCGCGCAGCTCGGCTTTGACGAAAATGTGCGCGTGCGCGCAGACGATCAGATCGAGATCGGCGGGCAGGCTGTCGGGCGTCAGCTGCGCCGGCAGCACGGCGCGCGCGCCGGCCGCCTTGAACAGGCGATCCCCTTCGGGAGCGCAGCAACCGACGATGTCGTGACCGCGCCGCCGCACCAATTCGAGCGCTTCGGCGCCGAGCCATTTCTGGCCGATCAGGAAGATTCGCATGAGGTCGTTATAGCGGAAGCGCCGCGCCGCGCGAAAGTGGCGCGGCGGCGCTCAGCGCTGGACCGGGAACTGAACCAGCACGCTCTCCGGCAGGTCGCGGTCGGCGTCGGTCAGCGAATCGGCCAGATAGGGCACGCCGCCGCCGAGCAGGTCGAGGTAGGTGTAGGGGTTGACGCCCGGGGTGACGGTCAGAGCGCCCGCCAGGCCTTCCTTGCTGCACGTGATCTCGACCGGGTAGGAGCTCCGCACGATCCGCACCGTCTCCGGCGTCGATTTGATGACCGCGATCGGCTGGGACATGCGGTCGACGTGGCATTCGGCGCCGGTCGGCTCGGAATTGACCGTGACGCTGTCGGCGGTGCCGGTCAGCACGGCGGCACAGCCCGACAGAGCCAGGCCGAGGGCGACGATGCCGGGGGCGCAAAAACGACGCATGGGTCCCTCAGGGGGCAGCGGAACGTCGCTCTTTTCTAAATTCTTTCAAGCCTCTGCGCAATCGTTGAGGTCGCGTCGCCGGTCCGAGCCCTAATTTCGTCACAGATTTGGCGCTCGTTGCCGGAGGCGGCGCGTGGCCACATTCCATGCGAGTCGACGCAGTTCGAGAGAAATGTCCTATGCCGAGCCATCCAAGCGTGTCGGTACTGGTCGTCGAGGACGATCCGCTGGTGCGCCTGTTCGTGATCGAGGTCCTGCGGGACGAAGGCTATGCCGTCGAGCCCGCGGCAAATGCCGCCGAAGCGCGCGCGCTCCTGGAGCGGCGACGCTACGACGTGCTGATGACCGATATCGTGCTGCCGCAGGGGCAGGACGGGCTCGCCCTCGCGGGATGGGCATCGCGCCGGCGTCCCGGATTGCGCATCGTCTACAGCTCGGGCATCGGTGAGCTGCCGCGTCATCGGATGCCGGCGAGCGGCAGCTTCCTGGCGAAGCCGTTCGGCATCAGCGGCCTGCTGCGCTCGATCGAGGGCGAGATCGAGCCCGCGCGGCCGGCGGCCGCCTGACCGCCGGCGGTTCGGGCGCGCCCGAACCGACCGGCAAGGCTTCTAGTGTGGCAGCTCCAGGTCGGGACGGAGTTCGGCGGTATCGGCGTGTCCGTTGGAATCGCGCGCCCGGCGCTGCACCGACGGCACGGAGAGCGCTTCCGTCAGCACCGTGGTGCGTGGCGGGAAGCAGCCCGACAGCTCCTGGGCATGCGCGACCAGGACTTCATAGATCTCCTCGGCGCCCCAGCGGCGGTCCGACGGGATGAAGTGCGCGTCCAGGTACTTGCGCAGCCGCGGGACCGCGAACTGCTCGAAATCGTGCCGCCCGGCCTCTTCGCGGGTCTTGTGCACGGTTCCGTCCTGAGCTTCCCAGGCAGCGATGCGAACGACCATCGACGACTCCTCGAATGCGCGTGGCAATGCGTGCGAGCTGCCTCCGGCGGTGGCACCGCTGGCCGCCGATCGCGGGTCCGCGCGATCGGCTTGCCGGCACGCGTGCGGATGTCGTCGTCCGTACGTCGGTGCAACCGCGTGCAGTGGCAGGCGTTTCGACTAACGCCCAGGCGGGGCGGCTGTTCCAGATTTGCGGCTTCGGTGAACCAAATCCAGCGCCGACTTCCATCAAATGTCCGGCGAATCCCAGCCGTTGCCGTGGCTGGCGGCGCCCGCCCGCGGTTGATCGAGGCGTGAGTTCGGCCCAAGATCGCGGTCGAGGCTCGCGCGCTATTGGCGAGTTAACAAGAAGAGGAGCCGCTCTCATGTCGTTGATGCGATTTTCCCTGGCTGCCGCCGGCGTGTTCGTCGCGGCGATTACCCTGTCGGCCTGCGAGTCGATGCCGATGATCCAGACCGCGAAGCCGGCCCGCGTGGTCGAGATGGAGGCGGCTTTGACCGCGGCCAAAGAAGTGCCGCCGAAGGCGAGCAGCGCCGAAGGCTATGCATTCATGAGCTACAACGAAGCCACGCGCGCCTTGTCGTGGAAGGTTTATTACAGCGGCCTGACCGGCCCGGCGACCGCCGCGCACTTCCATGGTCCGGCCGCCCCGACCGCCAATGCCGGCGTCGCGATCAATCTCGGCGCGGCGGGCAGCAGCCCGATCGTCGGCTCGGCAACCTTGACCGAGGCGCAGGCCGACGATCTGGCGGCCGGCAAGTGGTACATCAACGTCCATACCCAGGCCAATCCGGGCGGCGAGATCCGTGGCCAGGTCATGCCGGACGCCTGGTAGGCCGCGACCCGCAGAGCACCACAATCCGGGCGTGCCGGGGTCACCCCCGGCACGCCCTTTCTTGTGCCAGCCGTCGGTGCCCGGCGCCGCCGCCGCGCCCGTGTGCGGTTGAGACAGATGTCGCGCCATCGTCTACAATTCGGTCGGGATCCCGATCGTCGGAGCACGCGATGAGGCGCGAGACTTGGACGCTGGCCGCAGGATTGCTGGCGCTGACGGCGCTCGGTGCTGCGCCCGCGGCGGCTCAGGTGCCTGCGGCGCCGTTGACCTGCAGTCCGGCCAATCTCGGCCAGACCGTGTGCCAGGCCGAAGGCCGCTGCCGCTGCAGCTACAACGCCGGGGGCACGATGCTGCGCGACCCACCGGGCTACCACTGGGACTGCAGTCTGCTGCTCGGCACCTGCTCGCCGGGTAGCGTCTATCCCGTGCTGTCCGGACCCATGCCGGTCGCGCCCCAGGGGGGCGTGGCGGCCCGGCCGTCGAGCGGCCAGATCCGCGCCGCCCAGAGCGCGCTCAAGGGCCTCGGCTACGATCCCGGCCCGATCGACGGGGTGATGGGGCCGCGCACCGCGCGCGCGGCGAGCGCTTTCCAGCGTTCGCAGGGCCTGCCGGGCAGCGGTCAGCTCACGCCCGAGACGCTGGCTCGTCTGCGCGTCGCCGGCTGAGCGCGACAGGTTTCGTCATCATCGTTCTCGAGCACCGCGGCGCGGTGCTCTCAGGAGGATCACCATGCAACACCGCACTCTCGGCAAGCAGGGCTTGCAGGTTTCGGCGATCGGTCTCGGCTGCATGGGACTGACGCCGATCTACGGCAGCGTCGCCGAAGGTGACGCGATCGCCGCCGTGCACCGGGCGATCGAGCTCGGCGTGAACTTTCTCGACAGCTCGGATGCCTACGCGTTCGGCGCCAACGAGGAGCGCTTGGCGAAGGCGATCGCGGGCAAGCGCCAGGGCCTCGTCGTCGCCACCAAGTTCGGCCAGATCCGCCACAAGGACGGCTCGATGGACGTCAGCGGCAAGCCCGACTACGTCATCGAGGCGTGCGAGGCGAGCTTGAAGCGGCTCAAGATCGACGTGATCGATCTCTATTATCAGCACCGCGTCGATGCGACGGTCGCGATCGAGGAGACGGTCGGCGCGATGGTGCGCCTGAAGGAGCAGGGCAAGATCCGCTATCTCGGCCTGTCGGAGGCCGCGCCCAGCACGGTCCGGCGCGCGCACAAAGTGCATCCGATCGCCGCGCTGCAGACCGAGTATTCGTTGTGGTCGCGCGACGTCGAGCGCGAGATCCTGCCGACCTGCCGGGAGCTCGGCATCGGCTTCGTCGCCTACAGCCCGCTCGGCCGCGGCTTCCTGAGCGCCACCATCAAGACGCTGGACAATCTGGAGAAGGACGATCGGCGCCGCGCCATGCCGCGCTATCAGGGCGACAATCTGACTCACAACGTCAAACTGCTCGACGTCGTCGAGACCATCGCCAAGGCCAAGGGCTGCACCCCCGCGGCGGTTGCGATCGCCTGGACCATGGCGCGCGGCAACGACATCGTGCCGATCCCCGGGACCAAGCGGATCAGCTATCTGGAGCAGAACGTGGTCGCCGATCGGATCAAGCTCGACGCGGCCGATCTGGCGTCTCTCGAGCGCGCGTTCCCGTTGGGCGTCGCGGCCGGCGAGCGCTATCCGGCCGAGCAGATGAAGCGTCTCGGCTTGTGAGCGCCGCCGCGTCGGAGCCGCGCGCGGCACCGGCGTTCGATCCGACTTTCCGCGCACGCCTGCGCGATCTTCTGACGTGGCGCCGCGACGTGCGCCGCTTCCGAACCGATCCACTGGCGCCGGGGATCCTCGACCGGCTGATTGAAACCGCCTGCCTCGCGCCGTCGGTCGGATTGAGCCAGCCATGGCGGTTCGTGATCGTCGACGATCCCGAGCGGCGTCGCGCGGTGCGCGCGGAGTTCGCCGCCTGCAACGCCGACGCGCTCGCCGGCTACGTCGACGACGCGGCGCGCCGTTACGCCACGCTCAAGCTGGCCGGCCTCGACGATGCGCCGGTGCAACTCGCCGTGTTCACCGATCGGGACACCGCGCAGGGCGGCGGGCTGGGCCGCCGCACCATGCCGGAGATGATCGAGTACTCCGTGGTCGCGGCGATCCATACGCTCTGGCTGGCGGCGCGCGCGGACGGCATCGGGCTCGGTTGGGTCTCGATCCTCGAGCCGGCGCGGATCAACGAGATCCTCGGCGTGCCCGCCGGGTGGCGGCTGACCGGTTATCTGTGTCTTGGCTACCCGGCGAGCGCCGACGACGTGCCGGCGCTCGAACGCGCCGGCTGGGAGCGTCGGCAGGCCGTCGCGGACTTCATCCTGCGCCGCTGAGATCGGCGCGGGGGACGGCCGCGCCATGTTCATCAAACCTCAATGCGGGTGGTGCAACCTTGGCCTAGGATGGCATGGTTGGCGCGCCAAGCCGGGCAGGCGCGGCTGTGCGCAGGAGGCGGGGTGACATGAGACGCGTGACGGTGGCGGCGAGCGTGCTTCTCGCGGTCGGGATGGCCGGCATGGCGGGCGCGGCGGCCGCGCAGGAGACCGTGACGGCGCGGGCGCAGGTGGTCAACGGCGATACGCTGCGGCTCGACGGCCATGCCATTCGCCTGTGGGGTATCGCCGTGCCCGAGCCCAACCGACCGGACGGCCTGCGCGCCACCATTGGGTTGTTCCGGCTGATCGACGGTCGCATCGTCAGCTGTCACTTGAACGACGGACGCGATCCCCATGCGCTCTATTGGGGTAAGTGCGAGGCGGGCGGCCTCGATATCGGCGCCTTGATGGTCGACGGCGGCTTTGCACGCGATTGCACGGCCCAGTCGAATGCGCGCTATCACATCCAGGAGCAGCGGGCGCACGCGAAGGGCAGCGACATCACCGCCACCTTCGCCTTGCCGGCCACCTGCGACGCGCGCCAGACCGCCCGGGCAAGAAAAAGCCCCGCCGGTTAAGGCGGGGCCAGTCTCTGCGACGACCGGAACGGCAAAATCCTGCCGCGGATCGTCGCGGTGCGGAGGGGCCTCCACACGCCCCACAATGGCCCCGCACTGTGGCGGGATTGTGGCTTTGATGCCACGGTCCAGCGCGGCGAGTCGTCGCAAGCCGGCCCCGATCCGACCCTGGCCCGCCTTCGACCGATTGCTGGTTGAAAGCCGCCAAACACTTGAGACATAATGAATTCGTTCTACCTGGGCCGGTCTAGCTGGCAGCAAGACTTGGATGGCTCAGGTAAAATCGCCGGCACGCCGTGCAGCCGGTTGTAAGGTCGAACAGGGACAGCTTCGCGGGACGCAAAATGCCGATCACACCCTTCCAGGCCTTCCGGTTGGACAAGGCGGAGTACGAAGTGCTCCGGTTCATCGAAGGCAAGATCGACGAGCACTTGGAGAAGCAGTACTTCCCCGGCTTGACCGTCGAGGTGACCCTGCCGTCCAAGACGGTGACCGATCGCATCCTGCACAGCATCATGCAGCGCTACCAGCAGGCGGGCTGGAAGATCGAGCGCAAGTCGCCGCCGGGCGGTGAGATGATCCTGCTCGACTTCATCCCGGGCCGCGCCGACCTCGAATAATCTGGCTCAGGCGTAACCCGGCGGCGGGGCGAAGGCGGCGAACTCCCGCTCGAGCAGGCGCGCGAACCCGATGCAGCTGCGGTCGCCATATTGCGGGCCGACGATCTGCACGCCGACCGGCAGGCCGTCCGCGGCGAGTCCGATCGGCGCGGCCGTGGCGGGCAGGTAGAACAGGCACGTGTAGCCGGCCCAGAACAGCTGATCGGTGGTCGGCACGCGCTTGTTGTTGACCGTGATGGTGCGCTCGTAGCGCTCGCCCACGTGGTCGTGCGGAAACGCCGTCGAAGCGGCCGCCGGGCACAACAAGAGATCGTAGTCGCGGAAGAACTCGGCCCAGGCGAGGCGCATGCGATGGCGTTGCTCGTTGGCCGCGATCCAGTCGCGATGCGACAGCACGTTGGCGCGCGCCATGCGGGCGTAGTAGCTCTCGTCGTCGGGCTGCAGGCCGCGCGCGATCGCGCGGTTCTGCTCGAACACGGCGTCGCTCTGGCGTCCCGAGGTCGCGGCGCGCAGCAGCTGGATGTAAAGACGCTGCACGGCGGCGCTATCGAGCGCCGGGCGCGCGCGGTCGCTCACATGCGCGCCGGCGCGCGCCAGGAAGTCCGCCAAGGCTTGCAGGCGCGATTGCACCGCCTGGTCGACCTCGGATTCCGGATCGTTCAGCATCACGGCGACGCGGAAATCGGCGAGCCGCTCGCGGCGCGGCGCCGGCAGCTCGAGACGCCAGCCGGCGCCGTCGATGTCGTCCGGACCGGCCATGACGTCGAGCGCGAGCGCGAGATCGTCCGCGCTGCGCGCCATCGGACCGATCACCGAGATGTCGGACGCCGCGACATTGCCGGGCAGCGCCTGGCCGCGCGGCGGACAGATGCCGTAGGTCGGCTTGTGGCCGTAGACGCCGCAATAATGCGCCGGATTGCGGATCGACGAGCCGATGTCGCTGCCGGCCTCCAGGCCGGTCAGGCCGGCGGCCAGCGCCGCGGCCGAGCCGCCCGACGAGCCGCCGGGCGTGCGGCTGGTGTCCCACGGATTGTTGGTGGTGCCGTAGACGGGGTTGTAGCTCTGCCAATCGGCGAGCAGCACGGGCACGTTGGTCTTGCCGAACAGCACGGCGCCGGCGGCCCGGAAGCGCGCAACGGCGAGCGAGTCGCGCGACGGACGATTGTCCTTGAGCTCCGGGAGGCCCCAGGTCGTCGGCATGCCGACCGCGTCGAACGACTCCTTGATGGTCATCGGCACGCCGTGCAGCGGCCCCCAGACCTCGCCGCGCGCGAGCGCCGCATCGGCCGCATCGGCGCGCTGGCGAGCGGTCTCCAGGTCGAACGCGATGATCGCGTTGAGCGTCGGATTGAAGCGCTCGACCCGCGCCAGATAGCGATCGAGCAGCTCGCGGCAGCCGACCCGCTTGGCGCGGATCTCGGCCGCCAGCGCGGTCGCGGAACGGAACGGCAGGTCGAGCATGCGGCGGGTCTCCTCGCGGGGTGTGCGAGGGGCAGTCTAGCCGAGTGCGCGCCAGCGGTGACAAGCGACCGCGTGATCGCCGTCGGCCTCGAGCACGGGACGCTCGGCGGCGCAGCGCGCGATGGCGTGGGCGCAGCGCGTGCGGAACACGCACCCGGACGGCGGGGCGAGCGGCGAGGGCGGATCGCCGTCGAGCGCGACCGAGGCTCGCGTCGTCTCGATCGTCGGGTCCGCGACCGGCACCGCCGCGATCAAGGCCTGCGCGTAGGGATGGCGCGGCGTGCGGAACACCGCATCGGCCGGACCGATCTCGACCAGCCGGCCGAGATAGAGCACGGCGATGCGATGGCTGACATGGCGGACGATCGCGAGATTGTGGCTGATGAAGATCAGCGCCAGGCCGAGGGCATCCTGCATGCCGACCAGCAGGTTCATGATCTGCGCCTGGATCGACACGTCGAGCGCCGACACCGGCTCGTCGCACACCACGAGCTTGGGCGCCAGGATCGTGGCGCGCGCGATCGCGATGCGCTGGCATTGCCCGCCCGAGAATTCGTGCGGGTAGCGGTTGATGTGGCGCGGGTCGAGCCCGACCTGCGCCAGCGCCATGGCGACGCGCGCGGCGATCGCCGTGCGCCCGAGGCCGGGCTCGTGCGTGACCAGCGGCTCGGCGACGATCTGGCCGGCGGTCATGCGCGGATCGAGCGAGGCGAGCGGATCCTGGAACACGATCTGGAGATCGCGGCGCACACGCCGGCGCTGGCGCCGGTCGAGCCGCGCCATGTCTTCGCCCTGCCAATGCACCGACCCCGCCGCGAGCGGCACTAGGCCGACCAAGGCGCGCGCCAGGGTCGACTTACCGCAGCCCGATTCACCGACCACGCCGAGCGTCTCGCCGGCCGGAAGCTCGAAGCCGACTCGGTCGAGCGCGCGCAAGCTGCGGCGCGGCGTCAGCCAGCCGCCACCGGCCGATGCGTAGGCGACCGAGAGGTCGCGCGCTTCGAGCAGCATCTCAGGCCTCCGCCAGATGGCAGGCGACCGTGGCGTCGGCGGCGATCGCGCGTTCCGGCGGCCGCAACGTACGGCAGCGCGGTTCGGCCAGCGCGCAGCGCGGCGCGAAGGCGCAGCCATGCTCCGCCTCCGCCAGATCCGGCGGCTGGCCCGCAATGGTGGCGAGCGGCTGGCGCGCCGGCGCGTCGAGCCGGGGGATCGCGCGCAACAGGCCGCTCGTGTAGGGGTGACGCGGTCGACGGAAGATGTCGGCGACCGGGCCGCTTTCGACCACGCGGCCGGCATACATCACGAGCACGCGCTGGCAGAACCCGGCGAGCACGCCGAAATCGTGCGTCACCAGGATTTGCGTGACCTCGAGCCCGCGCAACAGCGACAGGATCTGGGCCTGCACCGTGACGTCGAGCGCCGTGGTCGGCTCGTCCGCGATCAGGAGCTCGGGCGTGCACAGAAGCGCCATGCCGATCAGGACGCGCTGCCGCAGGCCGCCCGAGAGCTCGTGCGGATACTGGGCGAGCCGTCGCTCGGCATCGGCCATGCCGACGCGCGTGAGCATGGCAGCGGCCTGTCGGCGTGCGGCGCCCGGCGCGACGCCGCGATGGAATGTCAAGACCTCGGTCAGCTGGGTCCCGATCGTGAGGTAGGGATTGAGGGCGGTCATGGGGTCCTGAAAGATCATCGCGACGCGATCGCCGCGCAGCTGGCGCAGCGCCGGGGGCGCCAGCGCGATCAGCTCCTGCCCGGCGAACCAGGCGCGACCGCTGGCGCGACCGTTGGACGCGAGCAACCCGAGCAGCGCCAGGAACAGCTGCGACTTGCCGCAGCCCGACTCGCCGAGCACGCCGAGCCGCTCGCCGCGCATCACCCGGAATGACACGTCGCGCACCGCCGCGACCGTGCCGTCCGGCGTCGCGAAATCGACGCTGAGCCCGTCGACCGCGAGCAGCGGTGCCGGCGATCCGTCGCTCGGCTCAGCGATCGCGGGGGTCGAGCGCATCGCGGATGCCGTCGCCGATGAAATTGAGCGCGAGCAGGGTGGCCGCGAGGAAGCCGCCCGGGAACAACAGCAGCCACGGTGCCGTGTCGATCGACTTCGCGCCGTCGCTGATCAGCACGCCCCAGCTCGCCATCGGTTCCTGGACGCCGAGCCCGAGGAAGCTCAGGAACGACTCGAACAGAATGACGCGCGGCACCGTCAGGGTCGCGAAGACGACGATCGGGCCCAGCAGGTTGGGGACGACGTGCCGGCGCACGATGGTGAGCGCCGGCACGCCGAGCGCGCGCGCCGCCTCGATGAACTCGCGGCGTTTGAGGCTCAAGGTCTGGCCGCGCACGATCCGCGCCATGTCGAGCCACTCGACCGCGCCGAGAGCCACGAAGATCAACAGGATGCTGCGTCCGAACACGACCATCAGGATGATGACGAAGAACAGGAAGGGCAGCGCATAGAGGATGTCGACCAGGCGCATCATCAGCCCGTCGATGCGGCCGCCGAGATAGCCGGCGGTCGCGCCGTAGGCGACGCCGATCGCCAGGCTCACGGCGGTTGCGACGATGCCGACCAGCAGCGAGATGCGCGCGCCGTGCATGGTGCGGACGAACAGGTCGCGGCCGTTGGAGTCGGTGCCGAACGGATGCCAGCCGGCGAGGTCCGGCGGCGCCGCGACCAGGTCCCAGAAGATCTCGTCGCGTCCGTAGGGCGACAACAGCGGCACGGCGAGCGCCATGACGGCGATCGCGGTCAGCACCACGACGCTCGCCATCGCGGCGCGATTGGCCGCGAAGCGTCGCGCCGCGTCGCGCCACAGGCTGCGGCCGCGCGGCGCCGCGTCGGCCGGCTCGACCCCGGGCGCGGGAGCATCGACGCGGCTCACGGCGTCCGCTGCTTCGGATCGAGCACGCGGTAGAGCAGGTCGACCGCGAGGTTGAACAGGATGATGAGCGTCGCGTAGAGGATCACCACGCCCATCACCAGCGTGTAGTCGCGGTTGAGCGCGCCTTGCACGAAGTAGCGGCCGATGCCGGGGATCCCGAAGATCTGCTCGACCACCACCGAGCCGGTGAGGATCCCGGCGGTCGCCGGGCCCAGATAGGACAAGACCGGCAGCAGGGCCGGCTTCAGCACGTGGCGCAGCATGACGCGGCGCTCCGGCAGGCCTTTGGCGCGCGCGGTGCGCACGAAGGGCTGGCCCAGTGTCTCGATCGCGCTGGCGCGCGCCAGCCGCGCGATGGCGGCGATCTGCGGCAGGGCGAGCGTGACGATCGGCAGCACGGCATTGAGCGGGCCGCGCCACCCGCCGACCGGCAGCAGCCTCAGATAGATGCCGAACACCAGGCCGAGCAGCGGCGCGACCACGAAGCTGGGCACCACGATGCCGGTCATCGCGAGCGTCATCACCAGATGGTCGAAGCGCGAGTTGCGCCGGAGTGCCGCGGCGAGCCCGATCCATACGCCGGCGACGCTAGCGATCACGATCGCGCCGAGGCCGAGCGTGAGCGACACCGGCAGGCCGTCGCCGATCAGCTCGGTGACCGAAAAATCCTGATACTTGAACGACGGACCGAAGTCGCCGTGCAGCAGGCCGCCCAGGTAGCGTACGAATTGCGTCGGCAGCGGATCGTCGAGACGGTAGGCCTGGCGCAGGTTGGCCTCGATGGCCGGCGGCAGCACGCGCTCCTGATCGAACGGACCGCCGGGCGCGAGCCGCATCAGGAAGAAGCTGACCGCGACGATCGCGAGCAGGGTCGGTATGGCTCCGATGAGCCGTCGAACGCCGAGCGTCAGCATCGAGGCGCGCGACCCGGCATCAGTGGGGCAGGAGACCGAGATAGCGCGTCGGGTGGACGTCGACGATGTTGTCGACCCAGCCGGCCACCCAGGGCTTCACCAGCCGCTTGCTGACGTAGTGATAGATCGGGATCAGCGGCATGTCGGCCAGCATGATGCGCTCGGCCGCCTCCATCAAACGCGCACGCGCGTCGAGGTCGATGGTGCGCTCGGCTCGCTGCATCAGCGCATCGTATTGCGGATTGGCGTAGCCCTCCGAGTTCTGGTCGCCGATGTCGGACTTCAGGAGCTCGAGGAAGGTGTTGGCGTCGTTGTAGTCGCCGATCCACGCTTGGCGCAGCATCTCGAACTGCTTGGCGGCGCGGCTCGCGAGATAGACCTTCCACTCCTCGTTGCGCAGGATCACGTCGGCGCCGAGCGTCTCCTTCCACATGCCCGCGATCGCGATCGCGATGCGCTTGTGGTTCTCGCTCGTGTTGTAGAGCAATTCGAACCGCGCGGGATGATCGGAGCCGTAGCCGGCCTCGCGGTAGAGCCGTTGCGCCAGGCGGTCGCGCTCGGCCTGCGGCAGGTGCGCCCAGTCCGGAAGCTGCTGGACGTAGCGATTGCCGATGCCGGGCGGCACCCAGCTGTAGGCCGGTTGCTCTCCGGCGCGGGTGATCCGCTCGACCAGGGTGTCGCGGTCGATCGCGAGCGCGAGCGCTTGGCGCAGCTTGGGCGCGTCCTTGAACGGCGGGATCCGCAGGTTGAGGCCGTAGTAGTAGGTGCCGAGGTAGGCGGCGCGGCGGAATTCCTGCTTGAAGCGGCCGGCGATCCACGCGATCTGGTCGACCGGCACGTCGTTGGTGACGTCGAGCTCGTCGGCGCGGTAGCGGCGCAGCTCGGCGCCGACGTCCTCGGTCGCGACGTAGACCACGCGATCGATCTTGACCGACGCGGCGTCCCAATAGTTCGGGTTCTTCACCAGCGTGATCTCCGATTGCGGCACCCACGACACCAGCCGGTAGGCGCCGTTGCCGACGAGATTGCCGGGGCGCGTCCAGCGTTCGCCGTAGCGCTCGAGCGTGGCGCGATGGACCGGGAACGCCATATGGTGCGTCAAGAGCCCGAGGAAGTACGGCGTCGGCGCGCCGAGCGTGAACACGACGGTGCGAGCGTCGGGCGCGGCGACGCCGAGCTGTCTCGGATCGGCGATCGCGCCGCTGGCGATCGCCTCGGCGTTGGCGATCGGAAACAGGATGAAGGCGTAGCGCGAGGCGGTCGCGGGCGACACCGCGCGGCGCAGCGCGAACACGAAGTCGTCGGCGGTCACCGGGTCGCCGTTCGACCAGCGCGCGTCCGCGCGCAGATGGAACCGGTAGGTCAGCCCGTCGTCGCTCACGGTCCAGCGGTCGGCGACGCCGGGCACGGGTTCGCCCGCCGGGCCGTACTGCACGAGGCCCTCGAACAGGTCGACCTCGATGTCGAACTCGGGGATCCCGGTCGAGTGATGGATGTCGAGGGTCTCGGGCTCGGCGCCGTTGCCGCGGTAGAGGACGTTGTCGCCCCCGAGCGCGGGGCCTGCGACCAGGAGGCTCGCGGCCAGCCCCAGCGCGCGCGCGATCGGCCGCCCGCTCCGGACCCATCCCCACATGGCGCGACACTACAGGGCCGCGGTCCGGCGTCGCAACCGGCCGGCAAGGCCGGGTTTCCGGGAATAGGCGAGGGCCGAGGCCGTTCTCTGGGTTTAGCCGAATATTGAGGGAATTTCCGGTAGATCCGGCAGGTCGAGGCAAGTGAGGGGCGATGCGCGCGATAGCATGGATCGTATTCGGGGGCTTGCTCCTGATTTCGGGGCAGGTGGCGGCGGCCGATCTCGTGGTTCAGGTCAGCGACAGCGACGGCCGGCCGGTGGCTGATGCCGTGGTGACGCTGGCGCCGCAGGGCGGCGCGCCGGTGCGCGCATCGGCGTCCGCGGCACCGTCGAGCCAGCCGTTGATCATCGACCAGCGTAATGAAACCTTCATTCCGTACGTCCAGATCGTGCCCCTCGGCGGCGAGGTCGCGTTCCGCAACAGCGACCTGACCCGGCACCATGTCTATTCCTTTTCACCGGTCCGGGCATTCGAGTTCATGTTGGCGCCGGGCGAGCAATCGGCGTCGGTGCGGTTCGAGCGCACCGGCGTGGTCGCGGTCGGCTGCAACATCCACGACCAGATGGTCGCCTATCTCTACGTCACCGATGTGCCGTGGTTCGCGCTCACCGACAAGGATGGACGCGCGACGTTCTCCGGCGTGCCCGAAGCCGCGTACGAGATGCAGACCTGGCATCCGCGCCTGCGCCCGGGCCGCCCCGGTCCGATCCAGCCCGTGACGCTGACGCCGGGTTCGCGCCGGCTCGAGGTGTCGGTCGCGCTCCTGCACCAGGAGAATCACATGATGGATCACGAGCGCGAGCGGTACTGACGGGCCACCCATGAGATTCCGCAACCGCCTGGCCCTGTTCCTGATCGCAACGTTGGCGATCGTCCAAGCGCTGACCGCGCTCGCGGTGTACGGCTTCACGCGGCGCGCCCTGATCGCCGAAGGCAAGGATCAGCTTGCCGAATCGGCGACCGTGTTCGTGCGTCAGCTCGACAACGTCTCGGACCAGGCGACCGAGCAGGTGCGCATCCTGGCGCTCGACTATGCGCTCCGCACCGCGATCGCCGAACGCGATCAGCAGACCGTCCTGTCGGCGCTGCGCAATCACGGCCGGCGCGTCGGCGCGGCCCGCATGATGCTGGTCGATCTCGACGGCCGGGTGGCCGCCGACACGGGCGCGGCCGGCGCGCGGCAGGGCAGCTTCTCCTATCCCGATCTGATCGAGCGGGCGGCCGACGATGGCGCCGCCGCGATCGCGTCGAGCCACGGTGCCGCCTTCCTGATGGTCGCCGTGCCGGTGCTGGCGCCGGTGCCGATCGCCTTCATCGTCGCGCACATGCGGCTCGACGACACGCTGCTCGCGCGCCTGCGCCGGCTCTCGACGTTGCCGAACGCCATCGAGCTGGCGACCGGCGACGGCCATGGCGGCTGGTCCGTCATCGCGACCAGCTCCGGCCACCCGCCCTTGGCCGGCCACGTGCCGCGCGCCGACGTCGGCATGCCCGCCGAGGCCGGACTGGTCACCGTCGCGGGACGCGAGTTCCTGATGCTGGCGAAACCGATCGACGTGATCGAGGGCAGCGCCCCGGTGATCGCGCTGCTCGGCTATCCGCTCGACGACGCACTCCGGCCCTACCGGCAAGTGCTGCTGGCGCTCGCCGGCCTGCTGGCGATCGGTCTGGGCGGCGGCCTGCTCGGCACGGTGCTGATCGCGCGCGGCGTGTCGCGACCGGTCGAGATGCTGGCCTGGCAGGTGCGGCGCATCGCGGCCGGCGATTACAGCGCGGCGGCGCCGATCCGGCAGCGCGACGAGATCGGCGAGCTGTCGACCGCGTTCAGCACCATGGCGCACGCGGTCGCCGAGCGCGAGGAGCGCATCCAGCACCAGGCCAGCCACGATCCGGTGACCGGGCTGCCCAATCGCCATGCCATCGAGCGCCTGATCGCGGAGCGCTGCACGCTGCACCCGGATGAGCCGGGCGCGCTCCTGTGCCTGGGCCTCGAACGCTTGCATGAGGTGATCAAGACCGTCGGTCACGAGCTCGGCGACCGGTTGCTGGGCGATGCCGGACGACGCTTGCGCGAAGCGCTCGACGGCAGCCCGGTCGGCCGCGTGAGCGACATCTCCTTCGCCGTCTGGCTGCCGGGCGCCGACGAAGCCGCGGCGCGCCATGCCGCGCGCGGCCTGATCGATCTGTTCCAGGTGCCGTACCAGCAGGCCGAGCTCGCGATCGACGCCGCGGCCGCGATCGGCATCGCGCTCTATCCGACCCACGGCATCGCCGCCGCCGCGCTGCTGCAGCATGCCGACGTCGCGCTCTACGCCGCGCTCGGCTCGGAGGATTCGATCGCGGTGTACAATCCCGCGGTCGATCCGCACCGCCCCGAGCGGCTGTCGCTGATGAGCGATCTGCGCGACGCGCTCGAGCACGGCGAGCTCTATCTCGCCTACCAGCCGAAGCTCGACCTCGCGGCCGGACGCATCGGCGGCGCCGAGGCGTTGGTGCGCTGGCAGCACGCCAAGCGCGGTCTGGTGCCGCCCGACCTGTTCATCGGCCTGGCCGAGCAGACCGGCAACATCCGGCGCCTGACGCGCTGGGCGATCGCGAGCGGCGTCGCGCAGGCGGGCCACTGGGCCGCGCAGGGCCGCGCCCTGCGCCTGTCGGTCAATCTCTCGGTGCGCGATCTCGGCGACGTTGATCTGCCGCGTCGCATCGGCGACCTGATGGCCGCTCACGGTCTGCGACCCGAGGCGATCGCGCTCGAGGTCACGGAGAGCGCGATCATGGGCGAGCCGGACGCCGCGATCGCGGTGCTGCGCCGGCTGGCCGATCAGGGCATCGACCTCGCGATCGACGATTTCGGCGTCGGCCAGTCGTCGTTCGCCTATCTGCGCCGCCTGCCGGTGCGCGAGCTCAAGATCGACAAGGCCTTCATCCTCAAGCTGGCGCAGAGCCCGGAGGATCGCACCATCGTGCGCTCGATCGTCGAGCTCGGCCATCGGCTCGGCTACCGCGTCACCGCGGAAGGCGTCGAGGATCAGGACGCGCTCGCCTTCCTCACCGAGATCGGTTGCGACCACGCCCAGGGATATTTCGTCGCCCGGCCGATGCCGGCCGACGCGTTCGATCGCTTCCTCGCGACGACGCGCTGGCCGACGCGCGATCTCGAGGCGGCGACGTGATGCGCCGGGCCGCGCGCGTCCTGCTCGTCGTCGTCGCGCTGCCGGCTCCCCTGCACGCGCAGGAATTTCACCTCGACGCCTTCGGCGACGCCCGCGTGGTCGCCGCGCCCGACGAGCGCAGCTGGCGCGACGGCGGTCTCGGCAAGACGCAAGACGGCGAAGGCGGCGTGACGCCGACCTTCGGCCAGATCTCGGCGATCGGCAGCGCGCAGCTGCTCCCGGACCTCAGCGCCTACGCGCACGCGCGCCTCGATCCCACCCAACGCAGCGCGGTCGATCTGATCGAGGCCTTCGCGCGCTACCGCCCGGTGTCGACGACGCCGCTGCGCTGGTCGGTCAAGGTCGGCGCGTTCTTCCCGCCGGTCTCGCTCGAGAACGACGGGATCGGCTGGACCAGCCTATGGACGCTGACGCCGTCGGCGATCAACAGCTGGGTCGGCGAGGAGCTGCGGACGATCGGCAGCGAGGGCACGCTGGAGTGGCGCGGCGAAGGCCACACGCTCGAGCTGCACGGCGCGCTGTTCGCCGCCAACGACCCGGCCGGCATCCTCCTGGCCGAGCGCGGCTGGACGTTCGACGACCAGCCGACCGGGCTGTTCGGCCGCAACCGCCTGCCGGACGTGACGGTGCGCCCGGGCTACACGACACCTGCCTATTCGCTGCCGTTCCAGGAGATCGACGGCCGGCCCGGCTGGTACGGCGGCGCGACGTGGCACGCCACCGGCTACGGCAGCGTCAGCCTGTTGCGCTACGACAACGAGGCGGATCCCGCGGCGACCAACGGCGAGTTCGCCTGGCACACCCAGTTCTGGAGCCTCGGCGGCAAGACCAGGATCTATCCCATCACCGTGATGGGCCAGGTGATGGTGGGCTCGACCGCGTTCGCGCCGGGCGGCCGGACGAGCCGTACCGATTTCGAGGCCGCCTACGTGCTGGTTGGCTGGGAGCGTGGCGCGTGGCGCCTCGCCGCCCGCTTCGATCAATTCGGCACCGACGGCTACGCGCCGGGCGGCACCATCGATCTCGGCGAGTCCGGCTTCGCCGGCACGGTGGCGTTGACCTGGCGGCCGCGGGAGTGGCTGCGCGTCACCGGGGAGGTGCTGCACGTGGCGAGCACGCGTGAGCAGCGCGAGCTCGAAGGCCTGGCCGCGGCGACCCAGGGCACGCAGGCTCAGCTGGCGTTCCGGCTGTTCTACTAGCGCATCTTGCGACGCACGGGCGGATGCGATCCGCTACCCTGGGGCGGCAAAACAGGGAGATCGGATCATGAGGATGCACGTGCTGTCGGGCGGCCGCTTGCGCATGCGGGCCAGCATGTATTTTCCGGAGCTGCCCGCCGAGCAGACCGCCGAGTTTCCGTGCTCCTGCTTCCTGATCCGTCATCCGCAGGGCAACGTGCTCTTCGACACGGGGTGCCATCCGGCCGTCGAGACCGACGCGTCGGCGCGTTGGGGCGGCTTGGCGCGCGCTTTCGTGCCGACCCATCGGCCGGGCGAAAACGTGGTGGGCGGCCTCGCGGCCCTTGCGCTGCGGCCCGACGACATCGACGTGGTGATCAACTCGCACCTGCACATGGATCACTGCGGCTGCAACGCGTTCTTCACGAGGGCGACGTTCTTCGTCCATGCCGCGGAGCTGGCGGTTGCGGCCGATCCGCGTTCCGAGGGCAGGGGCTATTTCAAGGCCGATTGGGACCATCCGATGCCGGTCCGGCGCGTCGATGCGACGCTCGACGTCTTCGACGACAACCGCATCGTGCTGCTGCCCTTGCCGGGCCACACGCCGGGCAGCATGGGGGCGAAGCTCGAGCTCGACCGCAGCGGTTGCGTCGTCCTGGCGGCCGACGCCGCCGCCGTGCGGGAAAATCTCGACCGCGACTACGCGCCGAAGAACTCCTGGGATGCGTCGCAGTTCTGCGCCTCGCTCGGGGAGCTTCGACGTCTGGCGCGCCAGGGCGCCACCATCCTGTTCGGCCACGACGACGCGCAGTGGCGCACGCTCAAAAAAGGCCGCGACGTCTACGACTGACGCCGGCGCTCGGTCGACAAGCCCATCAGCGCGGGCCGGGCAGGGGCGGAGCGCCCGTTGCCGGCGGAACCGTCGCGTCGACCGGCGCCGGCATGTAGAGGACGGGCGGTGCCGGATAGACGTGCAAACGGCCGCTGCGGCCGAACAGGGCCGCCGTCAAGCCGAACGCCGCCGCGCCGGCGCCGTTGCCGATCACGACGGTGTTGCTGTCGTTGGCCGAGCCCGGCGACGGGACGAACGTCGCCGCGAGCAGCACCGCAAGCGGCACCGCCGTGAAGAACCGCGCCATCATGTGCGTGTCCCCGACATCGCGCCGGCAACGCCACCTGCCGGTCGCATTCGGTGCTACGCCGTGCGAACGAACCTCTATCCCCGGCGTGCGTGGCGGCAGCGCAATAAATTTCGGTCACTTGGAACGTTGGGCGCTACGCGACGATCGTGCACGCCCATCCTTATGGCAAAACGCGTAGCGCAGCGCGATTTTGCCGTACCGTTTCCAGTCGGTGTCGGACTAATCGTCGCGCAGCAGGCGGTAGCCGTGGTCGCCCATGCACGAGCGCGTCAGATCGCGAATGTTGTCGCGCTCGGTGACCGCGAGCCGATCGTGCGGATTGATGTCGAGATCGGACTGGGACACGCCGGCCGAGTTGTAACCGGGACTGCCGCTGCGGTCCTGCAGGATGTTGGCATCGCGCCGCGAGCTCTCCCGAGCGACTTGGGTCGCCTCGTCGCGGCATGCGCGCTCGTCGGTGCTCGCCTGGTCGGGATTGGTGGCCGCCCGATACCAGGCATCGGGCCGGCTGGCGCACGCACTGCACGACAGCAGGAGCAGGGCGGCGAAAGCCAGACGGCCCATCAGGATGTCCCTTTCTCGATCGCCTGCCGCGGTGCCAGGGCGGCCGCCTCGATCCGCACGCGATGCCACAGCAGGAGACCGTTGAGTCCGGAAAAAATCAATGCCTGCCATGGCAGCCCGAACGCCAGCGGCAACACGGCGATCTCGAGCATGACTACCACATAGTTCGGGTGGCGCAGAAATCGATAGGGGCCATGCCGCACCAGGGGCGCCTGCGGCAGTGTGATGACGCGCGTCGTCCAAAAGCGGCCGAGCGTCAGGATGACCCACAGGCGGCCGATCTGCAGCGCGCCGAACAGGCCGAGCCACCATGGCGCGAGGCGCGTGGTCGCGTCGACCGACAGCGCCAGGCTCGCGAGCCAGGCGGCGTGCAATACGACGAGCACCGGATAGTGGGAGGCCCCGACCTCGACGGCGCCCGCCGAGATCAGGCGACGCGTGTTGCGGCGCGCCCACGCGAGCTCGGCCAGCCGCTCCACGGCGATCAAGCCGAGCAGCGCATAGGCCCAGCTCATCGCCGGATCACGCGCGGGTCAGGCGCGGCCCGCGCCCATGTCGAGCAGCTGGAAGCCCGCCGTGAACCCGGGGCCGAGCGCGGACAGGAGCTGCAGTCCGCGCGCGCCGCGGTCGAGCGCGCGCCGCAGCACGAACAGCACGGTGGCGGCCGACATGTTGCCGTAGTCGCGCAGCACCGCGCGCGCGTCGTCGAGGCCGCCGGCGGGCAACGCGAAGGCGTCCTCGAGCGCGGCGAGCACCTTGGCGCCGCCGGGATGCACGATGAAGCCGTCGAGCGCGTGCCGGTTCAGCGCGTGGCGCTCGAGGAACGCATCGAGCGCGCCGGCGAGCTGATCGCGCACGAGGCTCGGAATGTCGCGCGAGAACAGCACGCCCAGCCCGTTGTGCATGACCTCCCAGCCCATGATGTCGAGCGAGTCGGGCCAGGTGTAGTCGCCCGACGGCCCGAGCGTGGGCCGCGCCGCCGACCTGGCCGGCATGCCGTCGGCGTCGGCCTCGATGAGCGCGGCGGCCGCGCCGTCGCCGAACAAAGCCGCGGCGATCACGTTGCTCTTCGAGACGTCGTCGGCGCGGAACGTGAGACCGCACAGCTCGACGACCAGGAACAGAACCCGGGTGCCCGGTTTGGCGCGCGCCAGCGTGGCGGCGCGCGCCAGGCCGAGCGTGCCACCGGCGCAGCCGAGACCGAAGATGGGCAGCCGCTCGAGATCGCGGCGCATGCGCAGCCGCTGGGCCAGCCGCGCATCGAGCGTCGGCGTCGCGATGCCGGTGGACGACACCATGACGACGGCGTCGACGTCGTCGATCGTGCGTCCGGCCTGCTCGAGGCAGGCGATCGTGGCGCGCTCGAGCAGCGCCAGGCTCTGCTCGACGTAGAGCCGGGTGCGCTCGGGCCAGTCGTGCGGCTGGTCGTACCAGTCGAGCGGGACGCAGGAATGGCGCGTTTCGATTCCGGCGTTGGCGAAGGCGGGCGCCATCCGGTCGAAATCGGGGAAGCGTTGCTCGAAGAAGCCGCGCGCCCAGGCGACGACCTCGTCTTGGCGGAAGCGATAGGGTGGGACGCTGGTGGCGAGCGAGAGCAAGGCGGGAGAGTTTGTCATCGTGTCCATTTATCAGTGTAGCATCGTCGCGGTGCGCCGGGGTTGGCGCGGATCGCCCGTGGGATCGTAATCGTGACGCCGTCGGCCAAGGAGCCCTCTTCCCCGACCCATGCCAAGGCCCGGATGGGCGTCATGGGCCGCTTGCGCGCCTATTTCCTGGCCGGCGTGTTGGTGACGGCGCCGTTCGTGCTGACCGCCTATCTGGTGTGGGCGGTGATCGACTTCGTCGACAGCCGCGTCATGACCCTAATTCCGAGCCGCTACAACCCAAACGCATATCTGCCGGTCGGTATTCCGGGCTTCGGCGTCGTCGTCGCGCTCGTGCTGGTCACGACCATCGGGGCGCTCACGGCGGGTCTGGCCGGGCGGTTCCTGGTCAGCCTGAGCGAGCGCATCCTCGCACGCATGCCGGTGGTGCGCAGCCTCTATGGCGCGATCAAGCAGATCGTCAGCACGATCGTCTCCGATCAATCGACCTCGTTCCGCGAGTGCGTGCTGCTGCAGTGGCCGCAGCCCGGCATGTGGACCGTCGGGTTCGTCACCGGCAGCCCGACCGAGGAGATCCAAGCGCTGAGCGCGGGCCGCGACATGGTGGGCGTCTACGTGCCGACGACGCCCAACCCGACCGGCGGCTATCTCGTCTGGGTCGAGCGCAGCCAAGTGGTGCCGATGGCGATCTCGGTCGAGGACGGCATCAAGTTCGTGGTGTCATGCGGCATCGTCGCGCCGACGAGCGCCGCTGCGCCGCGCGCCGACGTGCGGCAGATCGTCGGGCTGCGTCGCTGAGTCGGCGGCATTGGTGTTGCGGCGTTAGGCTGGAACGCGCGCGGTCTCGCGAACCGCGTCGTCCGACGCCGCGGTCAGCGGTAGCCAGTTGCGCGAGCGCACGTAGTCGGGGCGCGGGTTGTCGACGTCGAGCGGCCGATTGGCCACGCGGTTGAAGCACAGATAGGCCTGCCAGCGGTCACGTTCCGACAGGTTGTGGCCGGAGGCGTGCATCAGGTTGCAGTGGAAGATCGCCGCCAGGCCGGCGCGCCCGGTGACCGCGACCGGCGGCGGGCCGGCGCGCAACATCTCGATCATGCGCTCGGGCGGCACCGCCCACAGCTTGTAGGCGGTCGAGGTGTCGAAATAGGGATCGGCGCGGCCCGCGCGGTGGCTGCCGGGCAGGAGATAGAGGCAGCCGTTGAACTCGCTCGCATCGTCGAGCGCGACCATGAAGGTCGCGAGCTCGGGCGCCTGGATGCCGTCGCGCATCCACGAGCCGTAGTCCTGATGCCACGGCCACACCGAGCCCTCGATCGCGGTCTTCACGTTGACCTTCGAGTGATGCAGGTAGAGGCGCTCGTCGCCCAGCACCTGCTGGGCGACCGCGAGCGCGCGCGGCGTGCGGGCGAGCGCGTGGAATGCCGGCGAGGCGGTGGCGCCGTTGGTCTCGTGGAGTCGGAACATCGACTTGGGCGCTCGCGCCGCGCCCTCGCGCACGACCGCGTCGGTCTCGAGCCGAGCGACCCGCGCGACCTCGCGACGCAGGATCGCGACTTCGTCGGCGGCGAACAGATCCGGAAAGATCAGGAAGCCGTCGCGCCGATATTGCTCGAGCTGGGCCGCGGTCAGTCTCATGGCGAATCCTCCTTGAGGCAGCATGCCGCAAGCGGTTGGCGAGGTGCAATAAGTCGGCGGACGCATGATGGAATCGTTTGACGCGGTGCGCCGATCGTGGGGTATGGTCGCACCGCTCGCCACGGTCCCGCCTCGGACGACCCGACCCGCGTCCCGTGGCGGACGGCCGTGGCCGCGCGTGTTAGGATTCTCGTCGGGTTGTCACGCATGGCTTTGAGGAGTCGGGCCGTTCGATCGGCGGTGATCGCGGCAGTCGGCGCGTTGTTGTGCGCGTGCGCGACCCCGCCGGCCGACCCGGACGAGCGCACGGCCTTCTACCGGACGAACGATCCGCTCGAGCCGACCAACCGCGTGATCTTCGACGCCAACATGTTCGTCGACAAATGGGCAATCGAGCCGGTCGCCCGCGTCTATCGCGACGACGTCCCCGAGTTCCTCCAGGACGCCATCCGTTCCGGGCTGCAATGGGCGCACGAGCCGGTCGTGCTCGCCAACAACGTGCTGCAGGCCGACGTCTCGATCGCCGGCCGCACGACGACGCGGTTTCTGATCAACGGGCTGCTCGGGCCGGTCGGCCTGCGCGACATGGCGAAGCGCGCGGGTTATGGCGAGCAGGTCGGCGATTTCGGGCAGACGTTGCACGTCTGGGGTCTGCCGGAAGGTCCCTATCTCGTGTTGCCGCTGTTCGGCCCCTCGAACGTCCGCGACGCCGTCGGCATGGGAGTCGACGCGTTCATGGATCCGATCCGCTACCTGGAGGAGTTCAACGAGTCGACCTTCGCGACGTGGGGCCGCGTCGCCATGCAGGGTCTCGACGAGCGTGCCCAGAACATCGACTCGCTCGACGAGATCAGACGCAGCGCGGTCGATTTCTACGCCGAGCTGCGCAGCATCGTGCGCCAGCGCCGGGCGGCGCAGCTGCACGAGCCGTCGTCCGCCGCGTCGCCCGGCGCGAGCGATCTGTACAGCGATCCGGCCGCCGGCGCGAAACAGCCGTAGCGGCGCGGCGACGGCATCACAGGGGTCGGGCGAAGCTGAGCTCGTGCCCGTCGGGATCGCAAATGTGGAAGTAGCGCTCGCCCCACGGCGCGTCGCGCGGCGCGAACGCCGGCGACAGGTCGGCCGCGATGGCGCGCGCATGCTGCGCGTCGACGTCGTCGACATAGAAGATCGCGCGGCCCCACCAGGACCACGTCCGGTCGACGGGCATCGCGACCAGGTTGAGGTAGCCGCAGCCGGCGCGAAAGCTGGTGAACGGCGCCGCCGGGCCGCCGAACTTGAGCGCGAAACCAAGGGCTTCGTAGAACGCGACGGCACGTGCCATATCGTGCGTCGCCAGCGTGACGGCGCTGACGCATTCGAGCATGCTGGCCTCCGCGGCTTGCGGACTAGGTCCGCTGCACCGAAGGCCAGAGCGTGTACTCTTTCCGCGTCGAGTCGTAAATCAGCTGGTGGCCCGTGACGAGCGGGATCTCGAGCTGCGCGCGATCCTCGGTGATGGTCTGCCGCG
>DATJNS010000146.1:0-16570 GCA_035507915.1 Candidatus Sulfotelmatobacter sp. | reverse complement strand
GAGCTCCTTGTCGCATTTCTCGAACATCGCGACGACGGCCTTCTCGTCGGCGACGTCGCCCTTGGCGATGATCGCCTTGGCGCCGAGCGCGCGCACCTGCTTCAGCATGTCCTCGGCGCGCGCGTCCTTGTTTTGGTAGGTGAGGCAGAGCTGGTAGCCCTGCTTGGCCGCGCCGAGCGCGACCGCGGCGCCGATGCCGCGCGTGCCGCCCGTTACCATCAGGATCTTGGCCATGAGTCCTCCTTTAGCGTCTTTCTTGCGTCATGCCCGGCCTCGTGCCGGGCATCCACGTCTTTCTTCGCACTTGTTCGACGGAAAGCCTGGATGCTCGGGACAGCCCGAGCATGACGTTCGAGTGATGGGAACGGCAATCGATCTGTGCCCCCTACTCCAGAAACATCGTGCGGGCCTCGAGCGTGCCGACCGGGGTGAACACCACGCCCTTGACGCGCGTGCGGATCGCGCGCTGCTCGACCGTGTTGTAGACCCAGATGTCGGCGGCGTCGTCGACGATGATGCGCGAGGCCTCCTCGTAGAGCCGCTTGCGCTCGTTCTGGTCGAGCGACTCGCGCGCGCGGGTGAGCAGATCGTCGACCTTCGGGTTCTTGTACCAGGCCGATGCCTTCCAGGTACCGTGGAAGCGGCTGTCGTAGGCTTGGCCGATCCAGTTCTCCGGATCGATGAAGTAGGCGCTGATCCAGTGGATCCACATGTCCGGCGTCGTGTCGGGCTTGGTCGCCTCGCTCGACAGCGTGGCCCACAGCTTCTTCACGATGCGGACCTTGAGGCCGATCTTGATCAGATCGCTCTGGAACAGCTGCGCGGCCATCACGGTCTCCTCGAGGTCGGACTGCGGGGACAGCTCGAGCTCGCGCGAGAAGTCGACGCCGTCCGCCTTGGCGAGCGCGAGCTCGGCCTTGGCCTTGTCGAGATCGTAGCTGTAGCCCTTGAGGTCGGGCGGCGAGCCCCACAGGCTGACCGGGATCGGCCCCGGGTTGCGCACCGCGTTGCCGTGCTTCATCTGCTCGATGAAGCCCTTGTAGTTGAACGCGTAACTCAGCGCGCGCCGGAAATGCACGTTGTTGAACGGGGGCCGCTGGTTGTCCATGCGGATGAGGAACGTCCGCAAGGTCTGGTCCTGCGACACGCGCACGCCCGGCGCCGTCTTGAGCTTCTCGAGCTGGTCGGCCGGCAGATAAGAGTCGGTGACGTCGATCTCGCCCTTGGTGACCGCGAGCACGCGCGTCGACGTCTCCTGGATCATGCGCGCCTTGATCGCGGTCAGATGCTTCTCGGGCCAGCCGAGAAAGTAGTCGGGGAACCACTCGAGGTCGTACTGGTTGAGCGGCTTGAAGCTGCCGGCGACGACCTTGAAGGCGCCCGAGCCGGCGTCGTTCGAGGCGAGCCAGGCCTCGCCCCAGTCGTCCTTGCCGTCCTTGTCCTTGGCATTGTGCGCCGAGACGAGCTTCTGATTGACGATCGAGACCAAGGGCACCGCCGCGACGAACGGCGCGTAGGGTTTGTCGAGCGTGATCTTGACGATGTAGGGCCCGTCGGCGGTGATGTTCTGCGGCTGCAGCACCGGCTTGAAGGCGCCTGCGTAGCCCTTGTTCATGCCGAGCATGCGCTGGAAGCTGTAGACAACGTCGGCCGAGGTGAGCTCGCTGCCGTCATGGAACTTCACGCCGTGGCGCAGCTTGAAGACCCATTCCTTGCCGTCGGTCGACTGCGTGTAGCTCTCGGCGAGCCACGGCTTGATCTCGGGCGGGTTGCCGACGACGCGCAGCAGCGAGTCGTAGACGTTGAGCCGCGAGAATGCCGCCGGCACGTCGGACAGCGCGTCCGGATCGAGGCTGGGCGCCAGGTTGTCGCCCCATTTCAGCACCGTGTCGGCGGCCGGCGCCGCGTGCGGCGATCCAAGCGCCACCGACGCGGCAATCAGCACCGCCAGTCCCCAGCTGCGCAGCCTCATGGTTCGATCTCCCCGCCTCTGATCGTCGTGGATCTTGGCGTGCAAGGCGCGTGCCCGACCTCGCCACCGCCGTCGAATCCCAGTGTCGCACGGCAGCGGGCGCGACCTCAACGCTCGGCGGCCGCCATTGTCCGGCGCCGGTCGGCTTGGCATCATGGGGCATGACCATCGCTCTAGAACCGTTCGACGCGCCGCTCGGCGCCGAGGTTACCGGCTTGGATCCGCGCGCCGTGTCGGCCGCCGATCTCGACGCGCTGATCCGCGCGCTCGCAACCCACGGCGTGCTGGTGCTGCGCGACCAGCAGCTCACGCCGGCCGAGCTGGTGGCGTTCTCGCGCCGCTTCGGCGAGCTCGAATATCACGTGCTCGATCAGTACTGGCTGCCCGAGCAGCCCGAGGTCTACGTGATCTCCAACATCGTCGAGAACGGCAAGCCGCTGGGCAATCCGCGCGAGGGTTTCGGCTGGCACACCGACCTGTCCTACATGCCGTTGCCGACCGCCTACACCTTCCTCTATGGGCTCGAGGTGCCCGACCAGGGCGCGGACACCGAGTTCTGCACCGTCTATCCGGCGACCGAGGCGCTGGAGCCCGCGCTGCGCGCGCGGCTCGACGCGATGACGATGCGCCACAGCTACGCGATGCTGCACGCCTCGCGGCCGTGGGCGCCGCCCCTCACCGAGCAGCAGAAGGCGCGCAGCCCCGACGTGTTCCACCCGATGATGCGGATCCATCCGATCACGGGGAAACAGGGCATCTATCTCGGCGGCACCACGGTGTCGCTGCCGCTCGACATGGACGAGGCCGAGGGCCGCGCGCTGATCGACGCGCTGTTCGAGCAAGCGACGCGGCCCGAGCACGTCTACGCCCACAAATGGCGCAAGCACGACCTGGTATTCTGGGACAACCGCTTCGTCATGCACACGGCGACCGAGTACGACCGCGAAGGCCAGCGTCGTCTGATTCACCGCACCAGCGTGCGCGGCGAGAAGCCGTACTGATCGGCGCCGAGGGCGCGCCCTCGCAACAGCCACCCCGTCATCCTCGGGCTTGTCGCGAGGATGACGGTCCGTTGCGTTGTACCACCGCGCCCAGCCGCGCGCGACGACTAGTAACGCGAGACGTCGACTGCCTTCTCGGTGATGAACTCGAGCAGCGCCGGCACGCCCTCGCGGGTCTTGGCGATGCCGCGCTTGATCGCGGCGACGATCTCGCCCGGCTCGGTGACGCGCTCGCCATAGCCGCCGAGCGCCTTGGCGAAGTCGGCGTAATTGCCCGAGATGTCGGTCGAGCGGTATTTCTCGGTCGCGACCTTCATGACCTTGAGCTCGATCGCCATCGAGAAGTTGTTCAAGAGGATCGACAGGATCGGAATGCGCTCGCGCACCGCGGTCTCGAAGTCCATGCCCGTGAAGCCGATCGCGGCGTCGCCCCACACGTTGATGCACAATTTGTCGGGCGCGGCGAGCTTGGCGCCCATCGCCAGGCCGAGTCCGTAGCCGAGCTGAGTCGTCTTGCCCCAGCCGATGTAGCCCATCGGCGTCGTCGCTTCCCAGAACGGCGACAACTGATCGCGTGGGCTGCCAGCGTCGTGCGTGATGATCGTGTTGGCGACGTCGACCGTATGCATCAGGTCCCAGATCACCCGGTAGGGCGACAAGGGCTTGGTGTTCTGGGTCAGCCGCGGCATCCATTTCTCGAGCCACGCCGCCTTGTGCTGCTTGATCTCGGTCGCGACCGCGCTGTGGCGGCCGCGCGGCCCGCCCTTCAGGCGGTCGCGCACCTCGGCGTAGAGCGCGTCGAGCGTCAGCCCGGCATCGCCGACCAGCGCCAGCTCGGCAGGGATGTCCTTGTTGATGTCGGTCGGATCGAGCGTGGCGTGGACGATCTTCTTGCCCTTGGGCATCGCGACGCCGAAGTTGGTGCGCGCGAAGCTGCAGCCGATGCCGAAGATCAGATCGGCCTGGTTGAGGAAGTGATGCAGCTGCTCGCCGATCGCCAAGCCGCCCGAACCGAGCGACAGCGGATGGTTCTCGGGGAACGCGCTCTTGCCGCCGAGGCTGCTGGTGACCGGCGCCTCCAGGAGCTCGGCCAGCGCGCGCAGCTGCTTCCACGCCTTGGCGTAGTGCACCCCCTGGCCGACATAGATCACCGGCCGGTTGGCGGCGACCAGCGCGGCCGCAACCTCCGACACCGCCTTGGGATCGGGCGCGCTCTTGAGGCGCGGCGCGGGCGCGTAGTTGATCGGCTTGTCGCCCCATTCCTCGCGCAGCAGATCCGCCGGCACCTCGATCAGCGCCGGGCGCGGCCGGCCGTTCCTGACCTGGGTGAAGGCGCGCCGCATGGCGTCGGGCACGACGTCGGCGGTCATCACCGCCTCACACCACTTGGTGACGTGCTGGAAGTTCAGGAAGGCGTTGAAGTTCGGCTGGATGTTGGTGAGGTGGCGCGGGTAGCCGGCGGGCAGCACGACGACCGGGCACGAGTCGCCGTAGGACTGCGCGACGCCGCCGAACGCGTTCTCGGTGCCCGGCCCGTGCTGCATGGCGAACACGCCGATGCGGTCGCCCGACGTCACCTTGGCGACCGCATCGCACATGTGCAGGCCGATGCGTTCCTGGCGCACGATGATGGTGCGGATGTCGTGCTCGGCGGCCGCCTCGATGATCGGGTTGACCGGGTAGCCGATCAGGAAGTCGATGCCCTCGCGCTTCAGGATCTCGGCAATCACGCCCGCGACGTTCATCGGGTCCTCCCTCGGTTGGCTGCGTCGATCCTAGGGCCTGACCGGCCCGCCGTCATCCCTCGGGCTGCGCCTCAGTCCTCGCCCGCCGCGGCGCGCTGGGGCCGCGCCGCCGCGAGCTCGGCGCGGATCTCCGCGCTGTGCTGCCCGAGCGTCGGCGCCGCCGCGCGCACCGACCCCGGCGTGTCCGACAGCTTGACGGCCACGCCGAGAGTACGGCTCTTCCCGGCCTTGGCATGCTCGACCGGCACCACCATCTCGCGCGCGATCGTCTGGGGATGGGTGAAGACCCGGTCGTGGGTCAGCACCGGTGCCGCCGGGATCCCGGCCTCCTGCAGCTGAGCGAGCCAGTGCGCGGTCGGCTGCCCCTCGAGGCGCGCCTGCAGCAGCGCCACCAGCGCGTCGTTGTGCGCGACACGGTCGGCGTTGGTCTTGAAGCGCGGATCCTCCAACAGCTCGGGCGCCTCGACGATGGCGCACAGCCGTGTCCAGAAGTTCTGCTGCGAGGCGCCGATCGTCATCCAGCCGTCGGCGGTCTTGAACACCTGATAGGGCGAGCTGCCGCGATGGGCCTGGCCGATGCGCGGCGGCGCCTCGTCGGTGGTGAAATAGTGCGCCGCCTCATAGACGCCGAGCGACATCGCGGCCTCGAACAGCGATGTCTCGACGTACTGGCCGCGCCCGGTGCGATGACGCGCCTCGAGCGCCGACAGAATGCCGATCGCCGCATAGAGCCCGGCGCCGACGTCGGAGATCGCGATCGGCAGACGATGCGGCGGTCCGTCGGCCGGGCCGCACACCGCCATCAGGCCGGACATCGCCTGGGTCATCAGGTCGAAGCCGCCGCGGCGGCTCTCCGGTCCGGTCTGCCCGAAGCCGGAGATCGCGCAGTAGATCAGCCGCGGGAAGCGCGGCTTGAGCGCCGCGTAGCCGAGCCCGAGGCGATCCATCGTGCCCGGCCGATAGTTCTCGAGCAGGATGTCGGCGGTCTCGAGCAGCGCCAGGAACGTGGCGCGATCGGCGTCGGCCTTGAGGTCGAGCGTGATCGAGCGCTTGTTGCGGTTCCACACCATGAAGGGCGCGCTCTCGCCATTGACGAACGGCGGCATGCGCCGGGCGTCGTCGCCGCCGTCGGGCCGCTCGACCTTGATGACGTCGGCGCCCATGTCGGCCAGCTGCATGGCGCAGAACGGCCCCGACAGGTGGCCGCTCAGATCGATCACGCGCAACCCCGCCAATGCCCCGGCCATCCGATCCTCCCTGTCTCCGTCTCCAGTGTCGTCCCGAAGCCGCGGCTTTGGCAAATCCCCCGCGGCGCGAAGGGGGTTGCGCCGCGGCATGCCGGTTGCTCCGATCGGTCGGGTCCCACATCGCCCGCGAGGAACGCCCATGCAGGCCCTGGTCCACCGCTTGCCCACCGCCGCGCCGCACGACGTCAGCGCGCTCCACGCCGCGATCGACGCCGGCGCGATCCGGCCCGAGGCGATCGTTGCCGTGCTGGGCAAGACCGAAGGCAATGGCTGCGTCAACGATTTCACCCGCGGCTACGCGACCAGCGCGCTCAAACAGGCGATCGCGGCGCGGCTCGGACAGACGCCCGAGACGGTGGAGCGGCGCGTCGCGTTCGTGATGTCGGGCGGCACCGAAGGCGGGCTGTCGCCGCACTGGCTGGTGTTCGAGGTGCGCGACGCGCCCGCGCCGCCGCCCGGCGCGCCGAAGGCGCTGGCGATCGGCGTCGCCTTCACGCCGACGCTGCCGCCCGAGGCGATCGGCCGCCAAGCACAGGCGACCGCGACCGCGACGGCGGTCCGCGAGGCGATGGCGCGCGCGCGCATCGCCGCGCCGGCCGACGTGCACTACGTCCAGATCAAATGTCCGCTCCTGACCAAGGCGCGCATCGCCGAGGCCGAGTCGCGCGGACAGACGGTCGCGACCCAGGACACCTACATGTCGATGGGCTACTCGCGCGGCGCCTCGGCGCTCGGCGTCGCCCAGGCGCTCGGCGAGCTCGGCGGCACGCCGCCGAGCGACGCGGCGGTGTGCGTCGACCTCGCGCTGTTCTCGGGCGTCGCCAGCGCGTCGGCCGGCATCGAGATGATGGAGAACCAGATCATGGTGCTGGGCAACAGCGCCGCCTGGTCGGGCGATCTCGTGATCGGTCACGGCGTGATGGCGGACGCGATCGACGTCGCCGCCGCCGGCGCCGCGCTGGCCGCGGTCGGCATCGAGCTCGCCGCGCCGCTCGACGAAACCGCGCGGGCGCGCATCGCCGCGGTGCTGTGCAAGGCCGAGCCGTCGCAGAGCGGGCTGATCCGCGGCCGGCGCCACATCATGCTCGACGACAGCGACATCCATGCGTCGCGTCACGCGCGCGCGCTGGTCGGCGGCGTGCTCGCCGGCGTGTTCGGCGATACCCAGCTGTTCGTCTCGGGCGGCGCCGAGCACCAGGGCCCCGACGGCGGCGGCCCGCTCGCCGTGATCGCGCGCCGCTAGCTAGGCAAGGACGCTCGAGAACAAAAATTCGCCGGATTTGTTCTGGCTTCTACCCACGGTCTTCTGTCTTCTGGTCCGCCGTGCAAGCCAGCCACGAATTGATCCTGCTCGGCTCGGCGCTGGTGCTGCTGAGCATCTTCGCCGGGCTGTTCTCGGCGCGGTTCGGCGCGCCGCTGCTGCTCGTCTTCCTCGGCCTCGGCATGCTGGCCGGCGAGGAAGGTCCGGGCGGCATCCGGTTCGTCGATTTCCAGGCCGCCTATCTGATCGGCAGCGCGGCGCTGGCCGTGATCCTGTTCGACGGCGGGCTGCGCGCCGAACGCGATGCGGTGGCGCGCGCCTTGTGGCCGGCCCTGCTGCTCGCCACGGTCGGCGTGCTGGCGACCGCCGCGGTCGTCGGCCTCGCCACCGTCGGCGTGTTCTCCGTGTCGTGGCCGCAGGGTCTGCTGATCGGCGCGACCGTGGCATCGACCGACGCCGCCGCGGTGATCGCGCTCCTGCACCTGCGCAAGCTCGACATCCATGCGCGGGTCAGCGCCACGCTCGAGCTCGAGTCGGGCCTCAACGATCCGGTCGCGATCAGCCTGACGGTACTGCTGGTCGACCTCCTGTTCCGCGCGCACCTGACGTTCGACGCTCACCTGCTCGTGCTGTTTGCCATCGAGATGGGTGGCGGCACCCTGCTCGGCGTCGGCGGTGGCTACTTGATCCTGTGGCTGGTCAATCGCCTCGATGCCGCGTCGGGCCTCTACCCGATCCTGGCGCTGGCCGGCGCGCTGTTCCTGTTCGGCGCCGCCCAAACCGTGGGCGCCAGCGGCTTCCTGGCGGTGTACCTGGCCGGGCTGATCATCGGTCGTCGACGGCACCGCGCCAGCCAGGTGATCAACCGTTTCCTCGACGGCTTCGCGTGGCTGAGCCAGATCGTGCTGTTTCTGATGCTCGGGCTGCTGGTGTCGCCGAGCGCGTTGCTCCCGATGCTGATACCGGCGCTGGTCGTCGCGGTCGTCCTGATGCTGGTCGCGCGACCGTTCGCGGTGTGGCTGTGCCTGCTGCCGTTCCGCTTCTCCAAGCGCGAACGCCTGTTCATCGCCTGGGTCGGCCTGCGCGGCGCGGTGCCGATCTATCTCGCGACCATCCCGGTGCTCGCCGGCGCGCCGGGCGCCCCGGTATTCTTCAGCATCGCGTTCATCGTCGTGATGGTGTCGCTGACCGTGCAGGGTTGGACGGTGGCGCCGCTGGCGCGCCTGCTCAAGCTCGACCTGCCGCCGCAAGAGACGGTGCCGCGGCTCGACATCGATCTGCCGACCCATCTGGAGCGCGACAACGCGGTCGCGGGTTATCGGCTGGAGCCGCGCTCGGTCGCCGTCGGCCGCAGGCTCGCCGCGCTGCCCCTGCCACCCGGCGCCCGGCTGCTCGCGCTGATCCGCGACGGCGCGGTGAGCACCGGCGAGACCGCACCGACCTTGGCGTCGGGCGACTATCTCCTGATGTTGGCCCGCCCGGACGATCTGGCGCTGCTCGATCGCGTGCTCGGCCCGAAGCCGATGCGCTCGGACGCGGAAGAACGCGGCGTGTTCGGCGAATTCGCGTTTCCGGGGAGCACGACGCTCGGCTCCGTTCTGGCCCTGTACGGAGCGGCCGCGACCGACGTCGCGCCCGACGCGACGCTTGCCGCCTACGTGGCGCGCCGGTTGCCGCGGCGGCCGGAGATCGGAGACCGGGTGGCGGTCGGCGGCATCGAGCTGGTCGTCCGCACGCTCGAGGACGGTCGCATCGCCCAAGTCGGCATCGAGCTGGAACCCGGACCGGAGGCGCGTCGCTGGGAACGCCCGCGCGCCCTGCTGGCCGACTTGCGTGCCGGCCTGCGATCGAGACTCAGGATGGGATCACCTTGACCTCCGCGCACCGATTGCGAGATTCTTGCGCGCCATGGGATTGCTGCGACGATTGGTCGGCCGCCGCGCGCGGCGGCGGCGCGAAGCAGAGCTCGCCCGGCTGAACCTCAAGTTTTTCGGATACGAGATGGCGCGGCGCTTGGCCGCGACGCTGCCCGCGCGCCTGGACATTCCCGCGCAGACGGTCCTCCTCGAATCGAAGGCTGCGACCCAGAACGACATCGAGAGCGATTGGCTCGCGCACTGGGCCTCCGAAATGAAGGTCCCGATCATCTATCACCGCAAGCTCTGGGAGCTCGCATTCGTCCTTCAGGCGCTGCATCAGCACGATTTGCTGCGCGACGGTACGCGCGGCCTCGGCTTCGGCTGCGGCGCCGAGCCGATCGCAAGCTATCTAGCGTCGCGCGGCGTCACCGTGACGGCGAGCGACCTGTCGCCGACCGAGCGCAAAACGCTGCGCTGGCAAGACAGCGAGCAGCACGCCTCCTTGGCCGAGCAATACCACCACGCGCATCTCATCGATCGCGCGACGTTCGATGCACGGGTCGAGGTGCGCGTCGTCGACATGACGGCGATACCCGCAATCCTGCGCGACTACGACTTCAACTGGTCGGTGTGCGCGCTGGAGCATCTCGGTTCGATCGGCCAGGGGCTGGATTTTCTCGAGCGTTGCCTTGCGACGTTGCGGCCGGGCGGACTCGCGGTGCACACGACGGAGTTCAACTTTCTCGACGATCACGAGACGATCGACAACTGGCACACCGTTCTGTTCCAGAAACGGCATTTCGAAGCGCTCAAGGCGCGCCTGGAGGCGCACGGCCATGTCGTCGCACCGCTCAATTTCGACGTGGGCGACAAGCCGATGGACCGCTTCATCGATCTGCCGCCCTACGTGCATCAATGGCCGAAGTCCATTCAGTCGCTGTGGGGCGGCGATCCCAACCACATCAAGATGGCCTTCGACGGATTTGCCTGCACGAGTTTCGGCCTCGTGATCCGCAAGGCCGCAAGTCGGGCGTGACGGCTTATGCCCGCGACGCCTCGAGCACGGCGATCGCCTTGATCTCGATCAGGGCGTCCGGCCGGATCAAGCCGGCGACCTGCACGCCGGTCGCCGCCGGATAGGGCGCACGAAACACCGCGCGGCGCACCTCGGCGGTCTTGTCGTAGTCCTCGAGGGTCAGGAAGTAGTCGGTCGTCTCGACGATATTGTCGAAGGTCGCGCCGGCCGCCGCCAGGATCGTCTCGAACTTGCGGAAGATGTGGCGGGTCTGCGCGACGATGTCGCCGACACCGACGATCCGACGGTTCTCGTCGGTCGCGGTCGTGCCCGAGATGAACAGAAGGTTGCCGGCGCGCACCGCGGGCGAGAACGTGATGCGCTCCGGCCATCGGCCGGGCGTGATCGCCTCGCGGATCGGCATCGTCGAGGTTACCGAAGCGACGTAGATCCCCGGGACGAGCCCGAGGATGGCGGTGTCCGGGTGCCGCTTACGCCGGCACCTGATCGACGAGCTCGAAGCGCAGCCGCTTGACCTTGTCCATGTTGGTGCCTTCGAGACGGATCAACCGCGTCGGGCCGTCGCGCCGCGGCGCGTGCAGATCGCCCTCGTTGTAGAGGTAGGCCATGCCGGGCGTCAGCGTGTAGCTCTTCACGTGGCGCACCTTGCCGGGCTTGGTCGGGGTCGCCCCCTCGAGCAGCGCGAAGTCGCTCATGATGGTCTCGCCGGCCGCCTGGCCGTAGATCGCCCAGGACGGCCCATGGTCGTGGGGCTGGCTCGTCTTCTTGCCATCGTAGGCGTGCGCGAGGATGCAGAAGCCGAGGTCGCGATCCTCGTAGATGATCTTGCGCTCGGGTGTGCCGTCCGGAAGGTTCTGCGCGACGAAGGCGGAGTCCTTCAGCACGGCCTTGAGCAGGTCGCAGACCTTCTGGCGTCCCTTGGGCCCCGGCTCCGCCGCAAGGAGCCGGTGACATTCGGCGGCGAATTGCTCGAGCGTGTAAGCCATGACGGTGCCTCCCGGTGAGGCCCCAAGCCTAACCGGCCGACCATACCGCGGGCAAGGTTTCGGGGACGCCGCGGCCCGGTGGCGCCGCCTCCCCGAGCGAGCGCCTTAGACCGTCGGCCGTCGAGGGTCGCCGCGCGCTCAGTAAGATTCCGCCATAATTCGGCCGCTTAGCGCAACATTCGGACCCAACGTCTAAGCTATGCATAAGGCAATAATTAATAGGGTATCCCCATAAACGCCGGGGGCTAAACCGAACGGTAGGTCCGGTTGAAGATCGGGTCCGACAACGCATCATCGGCGGGATCGCATGACCCCGGCGGCGGGGGAAACAGTCCCACCGCCGACGCTGTCGCTTTGCCAGCCGGACCGGACGAGCCCGACCGGCTGCTGGTCCCGGCGAGCCAGCACACGCTTGCCGATGCCGCCTATCACCGTGACGGCAACGACCTCATCCTGACCGACGGCGCGGGCACGCGCACCGTGGTCGACGATTTCTTCGCGCACGAGCGACTGCCGCACCTCGTGACGCCGGACGGCGCGACGCTGCCGGGCGATTTCGCCGCGGCGCTCGCCGGACAGCCGACCCACATGCAGCTCGCGCAAGCCGGCGGCGCCGGCGGCGAATTCGCCCAGGCGACAGGCACGAGCACGCTGCAACCGATCGGCCGCGTCGACGTCATCCAGGGCTCCGTGACGGACACCCACGTCGACGGCACCAAGGCGGTGCTGGCGAAGGGCGACCCGGTCTATATGCGCGACCTGCTGGAGGCCCATACGGGCGGCAGCGTCGGCTTGATCCTCGACGATAAGACGACCTTCGCGCTCGGCGAAGGCGGCCGCATGCGCCTCGACGAGCTGGTCTACAACCCGGCGTCGAAGGCCGGCAGCCTCAGCGTCTCGATCCTCAAGGGCACGTTCGTGTTCGTCAGCGGCGACATCGCCGCGGCGCACAGCGACGCCATGGCGGTGCGCACCCCGGTCGGCACGATCGGCATTCGCGGCACCGCCGTCGGCGGCAACATTACGAGCGACGGCGTCACCAGCACGATCACCCTGCTCGAGGATCCGCGCGGTTTCCCGAGCGCGGTCGAGATCACCAACGCGAGCGGCACCCAGTACCTGACGGTGCCCAACCAGACGGTCTCGATCACCGGCTTCTTCTCGGCGCCCTCCGAGCCCTTCATCGCGGCGCCGGGCACGTTGGGGAACTCGTTCAACCAGCTGCTCCACGACCTGCCGGCGGTCGCGTTCGAGCGACCGGCGGGAGCTGCCGGCCAGGGCGCCTCCCAGAACCGGACCGCGGCGCAGCAAGCGCAAGCCGGCCAGCAGGGCGACAAGGGCGGCGCGCCGCCTCACGCCGGCAGCCACGGTGGAGGGGGTGGCAGCGAGGGCGGCGGCGGCGGTCACGGCGGCGGCACCCTGAAGGCGAACGCGCTCGACACCACGCAGGCGCCGACCCTGCTCGAGACCGGCTCGCCGCATGTCGTGACCTACAACTTCTTCACGCTCGGCCACGACCAATTCACCCACCAGGACGGCAACAACGCCTTCGACGCCTACAAGGTCGCCAACTCGCTGCAGTGGGGTGACCTCGCGGACGGCGGCACGATCGGCAACAACACGCTGATCGCGCGGTTCCAGGGCCTCGTCAAGATCGACGGGCCGGGCGCTCCGCCCCTCGGCCAGGACGGGCCGATTCCGCCCGGCGCGCTGCTTCTGAAGAACATCGAGCTCATCACGTTCGTGCTGCTGCCCGGCTCGAACGTGACCCTCGACGCCGTCGGCATCTTGGCGGCGCACGACGGCACGACGCTGCGGATCACCGGGTCGGGCACGATCACGATCGATCATGCTCACGACATGACGATCGATCTGTCGCAGTTCGACGGCAGCTACACGATCAATCTCGACCCCGACGCCGGCCTGACCCTGATCCCGGGCTCCCTCGCCATCGGCGGCGGCATCACGGGCAGCGCGACGATCAACGCGCAGCTGACGACGGTCGGCAAGATCCTGATCGGCACGCCGGGCGCCGACTCGCTCGGGGGCGGCTCCGGCGCCGACACGTTCGTCGGGCTGGGCAACAGCGACACGTTGAGCGGCGGCGGCGACAACGACGTCTACCTATTCGGTCACGGCGCCGAGATGCCGGCTGGTCTCGTGATCCAGGCCGGCGCGCACGCGGCGCTGGCCAACGGTCAACTCGGCTACAGCGAGATCCGCTTCGAGAGCACGACGCCGGGCGACACGCTGCACCTGACCTCTCACCTATCGTCGCCCGACAACCTGATCTACGTCGAGATCGCCAACGACCCGCAATTCAATGCGGCGACCTATGACGTTCCCGGTTTCGATCAGGGTGACCGGACCGGGCTGACGAACCTGGCGATCGACGCGAGCGCGGCGCCGCTGCCGCTGGTCATCAAGGGCAATGACGGCAACGATACGCTGATCGCGTCGAATTCGGGCGACACGATCATCACCGGCACGGGCAGCAACTTCCTCCAGGGCGGGCTGGGCGCCGACAGCCTGAACGCGAGCGCGGCCGCAGCGGCCAGCAAGGAAGTGTTCCTGTTCGCCAGCGGCGCGGCCTATACCGGCGACACGATCGTCAGCGGTGCCAACACCAACGAGATCCGCTTCACCAGCACGACGCCGGGCGACACGCTGACATTGAACTCGGGCGTCAGCACGCCGAACCACACGCTGCTGATCACGGCGAGCAACGACACCGTGAGCGGCGAAGGGCTGGCGAACCTGACGGGTGTGACGCCGCTGGCGATCAACGCGAGTGCGTTGACGCTGACGGGCGGGGTGACGATCGACGCCAACAACGGCGGCGATCAGATCGTCGGGACGGACTACAACGACACCATCAACGGCGGCACGGGCAACGACACGATCGGCGGGCTGGTGTCGGGTGGCGTGCTGACCTACATCGCGACGGGTGGCAACGACTCGATCCTGACGGGCGCCGGCAACGACCTGATTGTCGCCGACGTCGGACACCTCGTCGGCACGACGGTCGACGGCGGGGCGGGCAACGACGAGCTGCGGCTGATCGGCGGCGGCGCACTCAACATGACCGGGCTACCGCTGTCGAACATCGAGACGCTGGGGCTGTCGGCGCCTGCAGCCAACGGCTTCACGCTGACGGTCGACGGCAGCCTGGCGAGCTTCCAGGACATCCTGAGCGACGCCACGCTCGGGGTTGCCGGCGCGAACGGCAACGATGCGGTGACGCTGGTCAACTACCTGCTGGCTGGCGGCACGGTCGACCTGGGCGCAGGCAACGACACGCTGGGGCTGTTCAACGGCGCGAACAACGCGACGGTGATCAACGTCGAGACGATCAATCTGGGCGCGGGCGGCGCGGCAAACGTCCTGACGCTGGCAAACAGCCAAATCGGCGTGCGCATCGACGGCTCGGGCGCGCTGACCGACAAGGTCGTGCTGAACGGTGTCGGCAACAGCGTCGACGTGCAGGGGATCCAGACGCTGATCGGCAGCGCGGGCAACGACACGGTGGCGCTGCTGGCGACGCTGACGACGCCCGGCAACCTGATCGACTTGGGGTCGGGCAGCGACACCCTGACCCTGGCGAACGGCGTCGCCAACAGCGTGAACGTCGCAAACATCGAGTCGATCGATGGGGGCAGCGCGAACGACACGGTGGTGCTGACCACGGCGCTGGTGGGCGGCACAGTGGATCTCGGTGCGGGCTCGGACACGCTGAGCTTGGCGAACGGCGCGAACAGCATTCAGGTGGCGAACGTCGAGTCGCTGCTGGGTGGCTCGAGCAACGACACGATCGTGCTGACGTCGCCGATCGTGGGCGCGACGATCGATCTGGGCGCAGGTTCGGACACGCTGACGCTGGCGAACGGGACGAACAGCATCACGGTCGCGAACGTCGAGTCGATCCTGGGCGGCAGCGGCAACGACACGATCGTTCTGACGACGAGCTTTGCCGCCGACAAGGCGAGTCTGGGCGGGGGCAACGACCTGTTCGTGGCCGACGTCGGGAAGTTGACGGCGACGTCGACGATCGACGGCGGGGCGGGCAGCGACACGCTGCAATTGACCGACACCGGGGCGGCCAACGTCCTGAACATGACCGGCTTCGCGCTGTCGAACATCGAGACGCTGCAGCTGATCGGGACGCATCCCTATGAGCTGACGGTGGACGGCAGCCAAAACAGCTTCCAGACCATCAACGGTTCGGCGGCGAGCGGCAACGACACGCTGGTTCTGGTCAACTATGCGATCACGGGCGGGTCCATCGACCTGGGCGGTGGCGCCGATACGCTGACCTTGTCGAGCAGCGGCGCGAACAGCCTGAACGTGGCGAACGTCGAGTCGATCCTGGGCGGGTCGCAGAACGACACGGTCGTGCTGAGCACGGCGCTGGTCGGCGGCACCATCGATCTGGGCTCGGGCGCCGACACGCTGAGCTTGGCGAACGGCGCGAACAGCATCAACGTCGCGAATGTCGAGTCGCTGCTGGGCGGCACGGGCAACGACACCATCGTGCTGACGTCGCCGATCGTCGGATCGACCATCGATCTCGGCTCGGGCAGCGACACGCTGACGCTGGCCAACGGCATCAACAGCGTCACGGTCGCGAACACGGAGTCGATCCTCGGCGGCACCGGCGCCGACACCGTGGTGCTGACCACCGTGCTGACGGGCGGCACGATCGATCTGGGCAGCGGCGTCGACACGCTGACCTTGGCGAACGGCGCCAACAGCATCAACGTCGCGAATGTCGAGTCGCTGCTCGGCGGCACCGGGAACGACACGATCGTGCTGACCGCAGCGATCGTCGGGTCGACCATCGACCTCGGCTCCGGCAGCGACACGCTGACCCTGGCGAACGGCGCCAATAGCCTCCAGGTGGCGAACGTCGAGTCGATCCTCGGCGGCACGGGCAACGACACCATCGTGCTGACCGCGGCGATCGTCGGATCGACCATCGATCTGGGCTCGGGCAGCGACACGCTGACGCTGGCAAACGGCATCAACAGCGTCACGGTCGCCAACACCGAGTCGATCCTCGGCGGAACCGGGGCGGACACCGTGGTGCTGACCACGGTGCTGACGGGCGGCACGATCGACCTGAGCTCGGGCGCAGATACGCTGACGCTCGCCAACGGCGCGAACAGCATCAACGTCGCCAACGTCGAATCGCTGCTCGGCGGTACCGGCAACGACACGATCGTGCTGACCGCGGCGATCGTCGGATCGACCATCGACCTCGGCTCCGGCAGCGACACCCTGACCCTGGCCAACGGCGCCAATAGCATTCAGGTGGCGAACGTCGAGTCGCTGCTGGGCGGCACGGGCAACGACACCATCGTGCTGACCGCGGCGATCGTCGGGTCGACCATCGACCTCGGTTCGGGCAGCGACACGCTGACGCTGGCCAACGGCATCAACAGCGTCACGGTCGCCAACACGGAG
>DATJNS010000145.1:0-19128 GCA_035507915.1 Candidatus Sulfotelmatobacter sp. | reverse complement strand
CGGACAAGGAGGGCATCGAGACGATCGTCGAGATCAAGCAGCGCCTGCCCGACCAGAAGATCGTCGCGATCTCGGGCGGCGGCCGCATCAAGAAGGAGGATTACCTGGCGGTGGCGGCCGCGGTCGGCGCGACCTATACGGTCAGCAAGCCGTTCGACGCCGACACGCTCACCGATATGGTGAACGCCATCCTGCGCAACTAGCGTGGAGCGATCGAGCTAGCGTCGCCGTTCGCTGATCAGGCGCAAGGCGGCCGGCAGCGGTGCGCCCAGCGGTCCGCCCGTGCTGATCGCCCGCACCACCTCGAGGCCGTTGATCAGATCGAGCACGCGGTAGGGTTTCGGCATCCAGGCATGGCCGACGTCGGCGGCCCGCACGGTTTCGGGGAAGCCGGTGACGAACAGGATGCCGATCGGGCCAATGCGCTGCATCTCGCGCGCCGCCTCCACGCCGCTCAACGCATCGTCCAGCTCGACGTCGATGATCGCCAGCGGCGGCCGGCGCCGCCGCATCCAGTCGATCGCCTCCGCGCCGGTCGCACAGATGGCGCAGACCGTGTAGCCCGCCAGGCGCACGCCGTCGGCGATCGCCTGCGCCACCGACGGGTCGTCCTCGACGATCAATACGTCCCGATCAACGTCGGCCATTGTCGCGCCTGCCCAGTCAGGCGGAAAAACCGATTCCGCGCCAGACCCTTACCATGGTGAAGCTCAGGTGACGATTCAGCGAACCGCCTACACAATTTGCTGGATCGGCGACCGGACTACGACCGGATGGTGTGGCGCTACGGCTTAGCCCTTGGGCTCGAAGGTGAGCGCGACACCGTTCATGCAGTAGCGCTGGCCGGTCGGCGCCGGCCCGTCGTCGAACACGTGGCCGAGATGGCCGCCGCACCGGCTGCAATGGACCTCGGTGCGCGGGTAGATCAGCTTGAAGTCGGTCGAGGTGTCGACCGCGCCCTCGATGGGCGACCAGAAGCTCGGCCAGCCCGAGCCGCTGTCGTACTTGGTCTCCGAGGTGAACAGCGTCTGGCCGCAGCCGGCGCACAGATAGGCGCCGGGATCGTAGCGCTTGTCGAGCGGGCTGGTGCCGGCGCGCTCCGTGCCATGACGGCGCAGCACGGCGTATTGCTCGGGCGTCAGGCGCTTGCGCCACTCCTCGTCGTCCAGCTTCATCGCGTCATCGTCTTGGGTCTTGGCCACCGTTGCCTCCGTCGCTGCTCGCGCCTCAGTTGGCGATGAATTTGCGATAATCCGCGCTGATCTCCTCGACGGCGATGTCGTAGAAGCGCTTGCCGTGCTCGGGCGTCGCGAGCCCCGGATTCGAGCCGATGCGCCCATCGGCGAAGCGCCGGCGATAGTCGTCGGCATCGTGGAACTCGCCGCGCGGCGCCACCGCCGGATCCAGGCGCGCCGTCTTGATGCTGTCGGGGAACGCATACTGCGTCACCGCGACCTCGGACGGCGTGGCGTGCGAGCCCTCGCTGTCGCCATAGAGCTCCTTCGACAAGGCGCCGATGCGCGGACCCGTCCACCAGTTGCGCAGCTTGCAGCGGATGCCCGGCGCGTTGGAGCGCGGATCGAGCGAGCGCTCGGCGTACAGCTCGGAGAACGCCGCCGTCACGGTGGCGATGTTGCCGCCGTGGCCGTTGACGAAGAAGAAGCGCTCGAAACCATGCCGCTGAAGCGATTGCACGTAATCCTTGATGACCTGGATCAGGGTCGACGGGCGCAGGGTGATCGAGCCCGGAAAACCCAGATGGTGCTGGGCCATGCCGACCGAGATGGTCGGCCCGACGCAGGCATCGACCGCCTCGCCGACGCCGCGCGCGATCACCTCGGCGCACAGCGCGTCGGTGCCGATCAGGCCGTTGGGGCCGTGCTGCTCGGTCGAGCCGATCGGCATGATGATGCCGTGCGAGCGCGTCAGATAGGCCTCGACCTCGTGCCACGTCGACTGCTGCAGCTGCATGCCCCTGCCCCATCCTGACATATCTGGTCCGAACCGCCTGTGCTATCTAGCGCGCCATGCTGGAGATTTCGAGCCTGACCTACCGGATCGCCGGCCGCACCCTGTTCGACGCGGCCGGCGCGTTCGTGCCGGCCGGCCATCACGTCGGCCTGGTCGGGCGCAACGGCAGCGGCAAATCGACCCTGCTGCGCCTGATCCAGGGCGAGCTCGAGCCCGACGGCGGCGCGATCCGGCTGCCGCGCGGCACCACGATCGGCATGCTGGCGCAGGAGGCGCCGGGCGGCGAGACGACGCCGCTCGCCACCGTGCTGGCGGGCGACCGCCGCCGCGCCGCGCTGCTCGCCGAGGCCGACACCGCCGCCGACCCGCACCGCATCGCCGAGATCCACACCGAGCTCGCCGACATCGAGGCGCATGCCGCGCCGGCGCGCGCCGCGACCATCCTCGCCGGGCTGGGCTTCGACCAGGCGGCGCAGGAGCGTCCGCTCGCCAGCTTCTCGGGCGGCTGGCGCATGCGGGTGGCCCTCGCCGCCCAGCTGTTCGCCCAGCCCGATCTGTTGCTGCTCGACGAGCCGACCAACCATCTCGACTTCGAGGCGGCGGCATGGCTGGAGGGCTTCCTCAAGCGCTATCCGCGCACGTTCCTCCTGGTCAGCCACGACCGCGACTTCCTCGACGAGGTGGCCGACGGCATCCTCCATCTCGAACAGGGCAAGCTGACCTTCTATCGCGGCAATTACGCGCGCTTCCAGCGCACGCGCCGCGAGCGGCTCGCCTATGTCGAGGCGCTGGCCGTCAAGCGCGAGGCCGAGCGCAAGCACATCCAGGCCTTCATCGACCGGTTCCGCGCCAAGGCGACCAAGGCGCGCCAGGCGCAGAGCCGCATCAAGGCGCTGGCGCGGCTCGAGCCGATCGAGATCGCGGCGCGCGACGAGGCCGTGCGCTTTCAGTTCCCCGATCCCGACGAGCTGGCGCCGCCCCTGATCGCGCTCGACCGCGCGGCGGTCGGCTACGGCGGCGCGCCGGTGCTGCAGCGTCTCGACCTCCGCGTCGATCCCGACGACCGCATCGCGCTGCTCGGCGCCAACGGCAACGGCAAGACGACCCTGGTGCGGCTGCTCGCCGGACGGTTGCCGACAATGAGCGGCACGCGCGTCGCCTCGTCCAGGCTGCGCGTCGGCTACTTCGCCCAGCATCAGATCGACGAGCTCGATCCGGACGCCACGCCCTACCTCGAGCTCCAGCGTCGCATGCCGGAAGCGCGGGTCGATCAGGTGCGCGCGCGCCTCGGCCGCTTCGGCTTCGGCCAGGCGCGCGCCGAGGTGCCGGTCACCGGCCTGTCGGGCGGCGAGAAGGCCCGGCTCACGCTGGCGCTGATCACCCACGATGCGCCGCATCTCCTGGTGCTCGACGAGCCGACCAACCATCTCGACCTGGAGGCGCGCGACGCCCTGATCGAAGGCCTCGCCGACTATGGCGGCGCCGTCATCGTGGTGACCCACGACCGCCACCTGGTCGAGCTGATCGCCGAGCGGCTGTGGCTGGTCGCCGACGGCACCGCCACGCCGTTCGATGGTGACATCGACGATTATCGCCGGATGATCGCCGAGACGCCGCGCGCCGCGCCGGCGCCGAGCGCGCCGCCCACCCCGCCGCGCATCGAGCGGGTCGCCAAAGCGCTGCCCGCGACCGCACCGGCGCGCCCGAACCGGCCGGTGAGCTCGATCCGCCGCGCGGCGCAGGCCGCCGAGACGCTGGTCGCCAAGTTGACCGACGAGAAGGCGGCGCTCGACCGCGACCTCGCCGATCCCGAGACCTACCGCAACGGCGGCGAGCGCCTTGCCGCCTTGACGCGGCGCCACGCCCACGCCGCGCGCGAGCTCGCCGAGGCCGAGGCGCGTTGGCTCGAGCTGGCCCAACAGCTCGAGGACGCGACCCGGGCGTCGTGAACTACCGTCACGCGTTCCACGCCGGCGGCATCGCCGACGTCTTCAAGCACGCGGTGCTGGTGCTGCTGATCGAGCAGCTCGCGCGCAAGGCCACGCCGTTCTGCTACATCGATACGCACGCCGGCTGCGGGCAATACGACCTGACCGCCGAGGCCGCCGCGAAGACCGGCGAGTTCCGCGCCGGCATCGGCCGGCTGCTCGACGGCGCGCCGCCGCCGGCCTTGGCGCGCTACGCCGCGCTGGTGCGCGCCGCGCAGCCGACGCTGGACGCGCTGACGGTCTATCCGGGCTCGCCCGCGCTGGCGCAGGCGCTGCTGCGCCCGCAGGACGGCATTGTCCTCTGCGAGCTCCATCCGGATGATGCCGCGGCGCTGCGCCGGCGGTTCCGCGACGACGCGCGCGTTCACGTGCATGCGCGCGATGGCTACGAGGCCCTGGGCGCGTTCGTGCCGCCGCGCGAACGCCGCGGGCTGGTGCTGATCGACCCGCCCTACGAGGAGCGCGACGAGCTCGTGCACGTGGTCGCGGCGCTGCGCGGCGCGCATCGCCGCTGGCCGACCGGCCAGTACGCGCTGTGGTATCCCCTCAAGGCGCGCGGCGCGCTCGACCGGTTCCACGGCGCGCTGGTCGACAGCGGTCTGCGCAAGCTGATGGCCGTCGAGTTCGTCGCGGCCCCGGACGAGACGGCGCCCGACGTGCTGCGCGGCTCGGGCCTGATCCTGGTCAACCCGCCGTGGCGCCTCGAGGACGCCCTCGCGCCGCTCCTGGACGCGCTCGGCCCCGCGCTCGGCCAGCCGAACGCCGTCCGCAGGCTCGACTGGCTGGTGCCCGAATAGGCTCAGGCGCCGGTGGCGTGCAGGATCGTCTTGGTGCTCTCGGCGAGCGAGGCGGCCTCGGCGGTGATCTTCTCGGCGACCGAGGCGACGCCCTCGGCCTGCTCGAGCACCGCGGCGGCGAGCGCCGACACGCGGCCGATGCCGTCCGACACCACGCCGATGCCGCTCGTGCTCTCGCCGACCGACCGCGCGATCTCGCCGGTCGCGGCGCGCTGCTGCTCGACCGCCGAGGCGACCGCGGTCGAGGTCTGGTCGAGCCGCTCGATGACGCCGCGGATCTCGTTGAGGCCGCCGGTCACCGCCTGGGTGACCTCCTGGATCAGCGCGACCTGGGCGCGGATCTCCTCGGTCGCGCGGCCGGTCTGGCTGGCCAGGTTCTTGACCTCGGTCGCCACGACCGCGAAACCCTTGCCGGCCTCGCCCGCGCGCGCCGCCTCGATCGTCGCGTTGAGCGCCAGCAGGTTGGTCTGGTTGGCGATGTTGGTGATCATGTCGGAGAACCGGCCGATCTCGCCGACGCGCTCGACGAGCTGCTGGCCGCGGCCGGCGATCTCTTCGACCGCGCGTACCGCGCTGCCGGTCGCCACCGTGGCGTCGCCCATCCGCGCGGCGATCTCGCCGATCGACAGCGACAGCTGCTCGGCGGCGTTGGTGACCTGATTGGCGTGCTGTGCCGCCACCTCGGCCGACTGGCCGACCGCGGCGCACTCGCTCGACGCGCGCTGGGCCGCGTCGACCATGTGGCCGGCGGCGCCCGACATGTCGCCGGCAAGCCCGGTGATCTTGGGCAGCTCGCGATCGATCTCGGCCTCGAGCGAGGTCACCATGTAGCGGTGCGCGCGCTGCTTCTCTTCTTCCAGCGCAACGCGGCGCGCGGTCTCGCCGGCTTCGAGCTCGCGCTTGCGCGCCGCGTCCTGCGCCAACGACTGGATGCCGCGCGCGAGTTGGCCGACGTCGTCCTGGCGCTGCGCGCCCGGCACCTCGGGGATCACCTCGCCGTCGACGATGCGGCGCGATACCATGGTGAGAAGGCCGACCGGCCGCAGCAGACGCCGCAGCACGAAGAACAGCACGAGCAGCACGGTGAGCGCGACCAGGCCGCCGTAGAGCACGATGTCGGTCCGCACGGCGTCGGCGCCCGCCATCAGGCTGCGCTTCGAGAGGCCGACGAACAGCGCGCCGATCACCTGGCCCTTGGCGTCCTTGATCGGGTCGTAGGCGGTGACGTACGGCTCGCCCATCAGCATGGACTCGCCGCGGTAAGGCTGGCCCGCGACCAGCGCTGCGTGCGGCGCCGCGTCGAGCCGCGCGCCGACCGCCGCATGCCCGTCGCCCGTGATCGTGGTCGTGACCGCGAGATCGCCGGCATAGAGCCCGGCGACGGCGTCGCCGACCCGGCGCAGCTTGTCGAAGATCTGCGGGCGGTCGTTGAGCACCGCCTTGTCCGCCTTGAGCTGCCCGCCCTCGAGCGAGAACGTGCTGCCCTCGTTGTAGACGAGCTCCCATGCCAGCAGCATCGCGGTCTCGAGGCGCTGGGCGGCCACGCGCGTGGCGTCGTGCTGGACGGTCGACACCGTGACGCCGGCGAGGATCAAGGTCAGCGCGATCAGGCCGAGCGCGGCCACCGCGATCGCCTTGGCGGCCACCGAGGCGCGCGCCAGCGCGAAACGACCGAGGGCGGGCCGGGCCGGGCCGAGGGACAGGGAGGCCGCATCGCCACTCACGTACTGCTGGCTCACCATCGTGCCTCCCCGCCAAATCACCTAGGCAAGCTGATACAGACCCAAGGGTCCGACAGCAAGATTTTGGTAGATAAAAGCTTAACGCAACCTGATATCCGGTTGCAGCGCCGCAGTTTGACGCGGCTCAGGGTTGGAGCACGCCCTCGATGGCCCGGCCGAGCGCCAGCAGGCGCCGGTCGGCCAGCGGCGGGCCGACCAGCATCAGGCCGACCGGGGCGCCGCCCGGCGCATGGCACGGCACCGTCAGGGCGCAGCCGTCGAGGAAATTGGCCACCGTGGGGTTGCGCAGCACCTGCACGTTGACCCGGCCGAATCCGGCATCGTCGGCGATCTCCGCCATGGTCGCCGCGACGATCGGGGTGGTCGGCATGACGAGCGCGTCGTAGGGCGCCATCAGCGCGCCCATCCGGGCGTGGAAGTCGACGCGGCGGCGCAGCACCTCGAGATAGTCGGCCGCGCCCATGGTGCCGCCGCGCTCGACGCGCACGCGCACCCGCGGATCGTAGACCGCGGCCTTGGCGGCCAGCAGCGTGCGATGCCAGTGGAACGCCTCGGCGGCGGCGAGCCCGCCCTTGGCATTGATCTCGAACAGCTCGTCGAGCGGCGCGAGGCGGCCGGTGGCGATGCGGACCCCTGCCGCGCCGAGGCGCGTGAGCGCGCGCTCGAAGGCCTGTCCGACCGTCGCGTCGATGTCGTCGAGCACGAAGTTGAGCGGCGCCAGCAGCCGCAAGCCCGCGGCCGGTGGCGCGACCGGCACGCTCGGCGCCTCGCCCGCCAGCACGGCGTCGACCAGCGCGCAGCACGCGACCGTGGGCGCGAGCGGGCCGATCGAGTCGAGGCTGAACGACAGGGGCAGGCAGCCCTCGCGGGGCACGCGCCGCGCCGTGGGCTTGAAGCCGGCGAGCCCGCACAGGGCCGCCGGGATGCGCACCGAGCCGCCCGTGTCGGTGCCGATCGCGGCAGCGCACATGCCGTCGGTCACCGAGACCGCGGCGCCCGAGGACGAGCCGCCCGGGATCCGGCCGGTCGCGCGGTCCCACGGGTTGAGCGGCGTGCCGTAATGCGGATTCCAGCCGACCCCGGAGAACGCGAACTCGGTCATGTTGGTGCGGCCGACGATCACCGCGCCGGCGGCGCGCAGCCGCGCCACGATCGGCGCGTCGCTCGATGCCGGCGGCGCGTCGGCGAGCGCGACCGAGCCGGCTGGCGTCGGCTCGCCCGCGACGTCGAACAGGTCCTTGACGGAGATCGGCAGCCCGGCGAGCGGCGACGGCACCACGCCGGCTGCGCGCAGCCCGTCGGCCGCAACCGCCGTCGCGCGCGCCGCCGCGCGGTGCACCTTGGTGAAGGTCGGCTTGCCCTGCCCCGCCGGATCGTCGATGCGCGCCAGCGCGGCGTCGAGCAGCGCCTCGGCCGAGGTCGTGCCGCGCCGCAGGGCATCGGCGAGGCTCTCGAGCGTCGGCAGTCCGGGGCTCACGGCCGGCCCTCGGCGAGCCGCCACGGCAGCGTCTCCCCGGCGCGGAACGGCACGAGCGTGCCGCCCGGGCCCTCGATGGTCGCCGGCACGGTCCACGGGCGGCGCACCAGCGTCACCGTCTCGTCGTTGGGTGGCAGGCCATAGAACGCCGGACCGTTGCGCGACGCGAATGCCTCCAGGCGATCGAGCGCGCCCTCGGCCTCGAACACGACCGCGTAGCTTTCGAGCGCGACCGGCGCGCTGAAGATGCCGGCGCAGCCGCACGCCGTTTCCTTGTCGTGGGCGCGGTGCGGCGCCGAGTCGGTCCCCAGGAAGAAGCGCGGATCGCCCGACACCGCGGCCCGGCGCAGCGCCAGGCGATGGCGCTCGCGCTTGGCGATCGGCAGGCAGTAGGCGTGCGGCCGGAGCCCGCCCTGGAACAGAGCGTTGCGGTTGATCACCAGATGGTGCGCCGTGATGGTGGCGGCGAGATTGCGCGGCGTCGCCAGCACGAAGGCGATCGCGTCGGCCGTCGTGACGTGCTCGAACACGACCTTGAGCTCGGGCAGGCCGCGGGTCAGGGGCGCCAGCACGCGCTCGATGAACACGGCCTCGCGGTCGAACACGTCGACCGTGGGATCGACCACCTCGCCGTGCACCAAGAGCGGCATGCCGAGCCGCGCCATGGTCTCGAGCACGCCGCGGATCTTGGCGATGTCGGTCACGCCGTGCGCCGAGTTGGTGGTGGCGTGCGCCGGATAGAGCTTGGCCGCGACGAACACGCGCTCCTGCCAGCCGCGCGCGAGCTCGGCCGGATCCAGCCCGTCAGTCAGGTAACAGGTCATCAGCGGCGTGAAGCGCGCGCCGGCCGGCAGGGCCGCGGCAATCCGCGTCGCGTAATCGCGCGCCGCCGCCACCGTGGTGACCGGCGGCACCAGGTTGGGCATCACGATGGCGCGCGCGAACTGGCGCGCCGTGTAGCGCAGCACCGTCTGGAGCATGGCGCCGTCGCGCAGATGCAGGTGCCAGTCGTCGGGCCGGCGGATCGTCAGCTCATCGGTCATGTGCGGCCTTTATGCCGCGCCGGCCGCCGCCGCGCGAGGGGAACGTCACTTGCTGTGCCCGATGCACACGGCGCCGGCCAGGATGGCGGCGATCCCGGCAAGACGCAGCGCGCCGACCGGCTCGCCCAGCACGACGATCGCCGCCAGGGTCGTGGTGACGAGGGACAGCCCGATGCCGATCGGATAGGCGGTCGACATGGGGTTGCGGCCCAGCACGATCAGCCACAGGAACATGCCGGACAGGTAGACGACCGACGCGCCGGCGAGCCCGATCGCCGCGCCCCATTGGACCGCCAACAGACCCGTGGCCTGGACGCCGACGAGATCATGCTTGAGCCAGGTCAAGCCGGTCGCGGCGAGCAGCGAGCTCGCGAGGTAGAGCGCGAGGTCGAGCGCGGCCACCCGTCAGATCTCCGCCGACAGGAGCACGACGCCGACGACGATCAGCAGCATGCCGACGAGCTTCCAGGCGCCGATGCGCTCGCGGAACACCAGGATCGACAAGGTCGACGCCAGCAGCAGGTTGAGGGCGACCGACACCGGCACCATCACGGACATGTCGAGCCGGCCGAGCAGCACGAACAGCAGCGTGAAGTTGATGCCGAAGATGCCGACGGTGGCCAGGCCGCGCAGCGCCGCGGGGCCCCAACGGCGCGCCCGCACCCGGTGCATCGCCGACTTGCCAAAGGCGGCCGCGGTGGTGCCGGCGAGCGAGTAGATGATGAAGAGCGGCAGGTCGAGGGGGCTGAGCATCAGGCTGACGCGCCACGCTAGCACGACCGGGCGGCGACCACCCGCGGGCGATGGTCAGCGGCCGGGGCGGCGGCCGGGATGCCACCCCGGCCGGGCCGGCAGCGCCCGCCCGGCACACCGCCGCGGGATCGCCTCACACCGGGGATCGATGGGATAAAATTTCTTTTTTTCATATAACTAGACAGTGTTTTGAAAGTAATCTATAAGGTAACATCTCTCGACGGAGAAGTCTGTCATGTCCGGTGTCGTTCATCCCCTGCCGGTGACCCAGGCCGCCGGCACCAGCTCGCCGGCAAACCCGACGCTGGCCGCGCTGTCGCTCGACAGCTACCCGAACGCCGCCTACTTCACCAATCAGGCGCTTCAGGTCGAGTGGGCGAACGACGGCGCGCTCACCGAGCTGTTCGGCCTGGCGACCGGCCTGCCCGAGCGCATCGACGAGCGCAACGCCCTCTGTCTCCTGGTCGACGGCGGCAAGTTCGCCGACCTCGAGAACACGCTCGCCTTCCACGTCGCGATGGTGCGCGAGCGCCTGGGCCAAAGCTACGTCGACGCGACCCGCAGCGAGCTGGCGCGGCGCGGGCTCAAGGACGCCGAACGGGTGTTCGCGACGCCACCGGCGCGCGGCGCCGACAAGGGCATCAGCATCGATTTCTACCAGGCGACCCGCAACGACCTCGCCGGGTTGGGCCAGATCGTCGCGATCAAGTTCGATCAGGGCGTGCTGTTCCTCCACCAGTTCCACGAGAACGGCACCGACTTCGTCAATAGCCTGCTCGCCCAGCAGAACCATTTCCTGCGCGAAGTTTTGCGCCACCGCCGGCCCTACCTCACCAGCGTCGCCATCCTGGCTGCCGACCTGCAGGACTCGGTCAAGATCTGCGCCGAGCTGCCGCCCGAAGAATATTTCGAGATGATCAACGAGATCTGGAGCGGCGCCGAGACGATCAACGAGAAGTATGCCGCGACCCACGGCAAGCATGCCGGCGACGGCCTGCTCTACTACTTCTTCCCGCAACCCGACAGCTCGTACGTGATGAACGCGCTGCGCTACGCCTGCGAGCTCCGCGATCTGATCGGCCGCACCAGCAAGAACTGGCAGCGCAAGAAGAACTGGCTCAACGACCTGGTGCTCAACATCGGGCTGCACGAGGGCGAGGAGTGGTTCGGCGTGATCCACCGCGGCCATCAGATGGAGTGCAGCGTGCTGGGCGACACGGTGAACCATTGCGCGCGGCTCAGCGACTTCGCGCGCGCCGGCAGCATCTGGGCGACCAAGTCCATGATCGGCAAGCTGAACAGCACCGAGCGCGCCCTGCTGCGCTACGGGGTCCGGCGCACCACGGTCGAAGGTCAGCAGATGCTGGTGCCGAGCACCTTCGCGCGCATCACGAACCTCCTGCAGCCCGACAATCCGCGCCATCACAAGCTGATGGACATCGCGAGCCTGACGGTCACGGAGATCCTGGACCTCGAGACCCCGTGACTGCGCGCGCCGGGCGCCCGCTTGATTAAGAAAGTTTAAGTTCTATCGACCGAGAAGTAGCGGCAGCTTCGACGGTCCAGCCGCCGAAGGTGCCATCCGTGACCGTGATGACCTTGAGCAAGACCGAGCCCCAGACCGCGATCGAGACCGCCGAAACCGCATCCGCCGAGCCGATCTACTTCGCCCGTCCGAGCGCGCAGTATCAGGCGATGCGCGCGGAGATCGACGCCGCGATCCGCCGCGTGCTCGACGGCCACGCCTACATCATGGGCCCCGAGGTCGTGCGGTTCGAGACGGGGTTCGCCGCCTATACCGGCGCCGCGCACGCGGTCGGCGTCGCCAATGGCACCGATGCGCTCCACCTGGCGCTGCGCGCGCTCGAGATCGGCGCCGGCGACGAGGTGATCGTGCCGGCGCATACCGCGGTGCCGACCGCGGCGGCGATCGAGATGAGCGGTGCCGTGCCGCGCTTCGTCGACATCACGGCCGACCGCTACGGCCTCGACCCCGCGCTGGTCGAGCGCGCGATCGGCCCGCGCACCCGCGCAATCATGCCGGTGCATCTCTACGGCCACCCGGCCGACCTCGGGCCGCTCCTCGAGCTGGCGCAGCGTCGCGGCCTCAAGCTGATCGAGGATGCCGCGCAGGCGCACGGCGCGCGCTGGCGAGGCCGTCAGGTCGGCTCGATCGGCGACATCGGCTGCTTCAGCCTCTACCCGACCAAGAACCTGGGCGCGATCGGCGACGCCGGCATCGTGACGACCAACGACGCCGGCTTGGCGCAGCGCCTCAGGATGCTGCGCCAGTACGGCTGGCGCGACCGCCAGCTCAGCGAGCTGCCCGGCTTCAACTCGCGGCTCGACGAGCTGCAGGCCGCCATCCTCAACGTCAAGCTCGCGCATCTCGACGCCGGCAACGCGCGCCGGCGCGCGATCGCCGCGCGCTACCTCGAGGCGTTCGGCAACCTGCCGATGGCGCTGCCCCACGTCCAGCCGGGGTGCGAGGCGGTCTACCACCTGTTCGTGGTGCGCACGCCGCAGCGCGACGCCCTCAAGACGCATCTCCAGGCCCGCGGCGTGATCGCGGGCATCCACTATCCGGTGCCGTGCCATCGGCACCCGGCCTATCGCGACCGCTTCGGCGACGTGCGCCTGCCGGTCACCGAGCAGGTCGTCGGCGAGATCCTGTCGCTGCCGATGTATCCCGAGCTGACCGACGATCAGGTCGGGCGCGTCATCGACGCCGTGCGCAGCTTTTTCGTCGGCTGAACGCTAGCCGCGCAGCCGGCCGATCACGCGGCCGACGCGCTCGAGGCACTTGACCGTCTCCTGGTGGCTCCAGCCCGGCCATTGCGGCCGCAGCAGGATGTGATCGACGCCGAGCGCGCGATAGCGCTCGATGCCGTCGAGCACCTGGGCCTCGTCGCCGATCAGGAAGCGGTCCGCCGCGAAGCGGTCGAAGTCGCGCGCCAGGCTGTCGGCCGGCACCGAGCCGGTGTCGTTCTGGCCCCAGCTGGCGTAGGCTTGATACTTGAACAGCAGCGGCTCGCGCACCTCGTCGAGCGCCTTGCCGCGGCCGCTGCCGACGTGGCACTCGCGGATCATCGGATAGCTCTTCGCTGCCGGCAGACCTGCGGCCTGGCGGGTCGCCCGAAACGTCGCGAGGTGCTTGCGCGCGTCCTCGTACGACACCATCGGCGAGATGATCCACCCGTCGCCGAGCGTGGCGGCGCGCTTGACCGCGGCCTCGACGTCGCCGCCGATCCAGATCGGCGGACCGCCCGCCTGCTTGGGCTTGTGGCTCGCGCGCACGCCGTCGAGCGTGAAGAACCGGCCCTTGTGATGCACCTCGTCGTCGCGCCACAGCTTGCGGATCACCTCGACGCTCTCGGTGAGGCGCGGCACGCGCTCGCCGTAGGGGATGTTCATCGAGGCGAACTCCTCCTTGCGGTAGCCGAGCCCGACCGCGAGCACGTAGTTGCCGCCGCAGAACCAGTCGATGGTCGCCGACTCCTCGGCGACCACCACCGGGTTGAACAGCGGCAGCAGCACCAGCGCCGGGCCGATCAGCATGTCGCCCGACTCGGCGGAGAGCCGCGCCAGCAGCGGAATCGCCTGGAACATCTGCAGCGGGCGCGACACCAGATGCTGGCCGACCATCACGGAGGCGAAGCCGTTCGCCTTGGCGACCCGCGTCTGCTCGACCAAGTTGGCGGTCTCCGGGCCGAGATCGGCGCCCTCGCGCCACTGCGTCGCCATGTAGAGCCCAATCTTCATCGCGCACCTCCCTGCCCCGAGGACCTGCCCCGAAGCGCCGTCCCGAAACGTCGCCGCATGCTAGCGCGGTTCGCCCCGGAACACGCAACCGGCATGGAGCCGCGGCGCGATGTCACAAATCCGTCGTGCCGTCCCGGTATCGTCGGACGACCTCGTCTGCAGGAGACGCGAGCGATGCGCCGAGCCTTGAGATGCCTCTGCCTGACCACCCTGCTCGGCCTGTCGCTCGGCGGCGTCGCGCGCGCGGGCGATCAGCGGTCGCTCGGCGTCGGCAATGCGCTGGCGATGCAGCAGGCCGAGAGCTCGCCGCTGGTCCAGTCGGCGCGCGCCTACATTCTCGCCCAGGTCGACACGGTCTCGGCGACGCAGTGGCGCGAGGCAACCCGCGACGCCGTCGCCAACGCGCAGACCTGCGTCGCGCACCGGGTCGGGCTCACGGACGATGACAAGCGCGCGATCGTCGAAGCGCTGCGCGACCAAGGGCTGGTCGACCCGGCCGACGACGAGAAGATTCTCGGCGGCCTGGTGGCCGGCGTTTTCCCGCCCGTGGTCGACGACGGCAGCGCCTGCCCGCACGTCCCGCAGAGCTTCTTCTCGGCGCCCGGCAGCGTGTTCGCCGGACACCACTCGTTTCCGGGCGGGCTCGCGGTCCACGTCGCCTTCAACCTGTCGAGCTTCGTCAGCCTCGCCGACAACTATCGCCGGGTTTACGGCCATGTCGGCGCCGACGGCCTGCCGACCGTGACGCCGGCCGGCCAGCCGTCGCCCACGCCGGCGGCGAGCGACCTGCCGATCAGCGAGGACATCGCCGTGCTCGCGCCGACCTGGCACGACTGGGGCAAGATCCTGGTGTTCCAGTGGCACGGCGACGGCTCGGAGTTCATCGAGCTGAATTTCGGCGGCAATGGCAAGACCGACAATTTCGGCGCCGCCGGCGACAGCAAGACCGGCGGCCATCACATCATCGGGCTCGCCGAGACCATGAGCCGCGGCTTTCCGCCGGAGTTCATCGTGACCCAGGCCTCGGCCCACGCCGCGCCGACCTACGGCGCCGAGTACAAGGTCGTGAACTGGATCCGCGCGGCGGCCCTGATGGCGCGCGTCGATCCGGTCGAGCGCGGCTACTTGGCGCGCGACGCGGCGGGGCATCTGCGCTTGGCGCCGATGCGCGCGCTCGGCACCATGGCGATGCAGGACGGCCTGCCCGGCGAGCCGCGACTGCTGGTCGAGTACATCCTGCACAACCTGTCGGACGCCGATTACACCTTCACGGGCCCGGCCGTGACCGAGACCCAGGCGCTGCTCAAGCAGCTCGCGCCGCGCTTCGGCTACGATCCGGCGGACGCGGCCGCCTACAACACCCGCTTCCGCAATCCCGTGATGTCGCGCTTCAGCGCCGAGCGGCTGCAGATCCTCTACGCCAACGACGGCATCGAGGCGGTCGCGCTCGAGATCGGCAAGCTCAAGAAGGCCGGCGTGATCTGAGCCGCTACTCGCCGGCGATCGCGCGCAGGTCGGGGGACTTGTCCTGCGCGGCCGCGGAGCGCGTGACGTCGCGCACGATCGCCTGCGGTCGCCGGTTGGCGGTCAGGAACAGGCGGCCGAGATACTCGCCGACGATCCCCAGCATCAGGAGCTGGGTGCCCGAGAACAGCAGCACGATCACCAGGGTCGAGCCCCAGCCGCTCGGCGTGTGGCCGAGCACCGCCTCGACCGTGACCTCGATCAGGCCGAGGAAGCCGAGCACCGACATCACGAAGCCGAACAGCGTGGCGACGCGCAGCGGCATCACGGAGAAATTGAGCGCCATGCTGAGCCACAGCCGCAGCAGTCGGCGCAGCGTGTAGTTGCTGCGGCCCTCGGCGCGCGGCAGATGCTCGACCTGCAGCCGACCGATCGATTTGGTGGTCTGCAGGATCAGCCCGTCGACATAGGGGAACGGTCCGTCATACGCGACGACGTGGCGCGCCACGAAGGCGTCGAGGCAGCGGAAGCTCGAGAGATAGAGCCCCTTGGGCTTGTCGAGCAGGAAGTCGGCGATGCGATTGTGGAACGTGCTGCCGAGATTGCGCCAGCCCGGGTGGTGCTTGGTCGCGTAGTGGGTGTAGACGACGTCGAAGCGGTTGTCGCGCGTGTACTCGTAGAGCCGCTTGACCTCCTCGGGCGGGTTCTGCAGGTCGTCGTCCATCGTGATGATGTAGGCGCCGCGCGCATGCCGGAGCCCCGTCATCACGGCGTTGTGCTCGCCGTAATTGCGGCTGTGGTTGACCACGGTGATCGGCAGCGCGCGCCCGGCGGCGAGCCCGCGGCACACCGCGAGGCTGTCGTCCGGGCTGCCGTCGACCACGAGCACGACCTCGTGGCCGCCGACGATGTCGAGCGCGGCGAGCGCGTCGACCAGTCGGCCGACGGTCTGCGCGCCGTTGTAGACCGGCACGACGATGCTCAGCGCAAAGGCGGGCGGTGGATCAGCCATGCTTCACCGCACGCACGAGGACCGAACCGCCGAACGGCAGCCCCCACCCGGCCGACAGCGCGCGCGTCTCGAGGCCGAGCAGCGCGCGGAACAGCAGCTCGAGCGGCGCCGGATAGCGCATGACGTCGCTCGAGGCGCCGCGCCACAGCAGCCGGCGCAGCACCATGAGGGGGAACAGCAGTGTGTTCCAGTAGGTCGAGCGGATCTCGCCGAAGCCGGCGCATCCGAGCAGCCGGACGAGGCCGCGCGCGGTGTAGCGCCGGACGTTGTGGACGCGTTGGTCATGCGCCGAGGCGAGCCAGCCGTAGGCCGGCAGGTTGAGGACCAGACGGCCGCCCGGCTTCAGGCAGCGGTTGAGCTCGGCGAGCGCCGCCGCCTCGTCGACGTTGCGATGACACAGCACGTCGGCGCTCACGATCAGGTCGAAGGCGCGGCTGGCGAACGGCAACGCGTCGATCGAGCCCGCGACGACCGGACAGCCGGACTTGGCGCGCGCGACCGCGCACGCCCGCGTGTCGAACTCGAGGCCGACCAGGCCGAGGGTCGGCGCCGCCGCCCTGAGGTGGCGCAGCGTGCCGCCGGTGCCGCAGCCGGCATCGAGCAGCCGCTCACCCGAGCGCGCCGCGCCGGTCATCGCCTGCAGGTTCGCGCGCAGCCCGCGATACCACCACATGGCATCCTCGAGCGCGGCCATCTTGGCGTATTCCTCGGCGTCCATCGGTCACGCCAGCGCGCTGCCGGCGTGGCGGAAGCGCATGTAGGCCTCGGGATCGCGCAGATAGTCGTCCGCGTCGTAGAGCTGGTCGCACAACACCATCAGGACGGTGTCGTCGGTCAGGTAGCGCTGCTCGCCCCAGATCGTGGCCGGGATCCACAGGCCCTGGTCGGGCCGCTCGAGCCGGAAGCTGCGCCGCTGGTCGAGCTCGGCCGCGCAGGTGACCTCGCAGGCGCCGTGCAGGCACACCAGGAGCTGCTGGCACACGCGGTGGGCATGGCGCCCGCCGACCAGGCCGGCGCGCCGCGCGTGCACGGTGAAGACACGCCGAATCGGAAACGGCACCGCGCGCTCGGCCTCGAACGCGACGACCGTGCGGTCGTCCGCCGGCAGGCCGCGGAACGCGATCAGCTTGACGTCGTCGAGCACCGCCAATCGATGGGGCTGCTGCACCGTCCGAAGGTCCTCCCGCCCTTGAGGCCGGCATGATTAGCACAGACCCGCCGGGCCGAGGATTAAGTCGCGGACAGCAGCCGCGGCGCGCCGCGCGGTGCGCCGCAAATCAAGCCCGCCACGCCCGGCGATGGTATCGGCGTCCCTGGCAGGCCACGGGGCGATGGTAAGACGCGGGACTGGTGTCGGCACCAGAAGCGGTCGTAATTCCGCCCAGATCGACGTCCACCGGTCGGACGAATACTGGCGTCATCGAATAACCTCTGCGAATGACATTTATCACGCGCCCTGCAATGCCCGGCTTGTCACGCGATCGCCCGGTCAGATCTTGCGCCAGTGGCGTGATGGCAACATTAAATCGTGTTCATGACGCGCGATCACTGTTGCCTGATCGGCCCCCTCGCGTTGTAGCGTAGCGCCCCCGTCACGAGCGATCCGTCCGCCCGCGTGTTCGACCAGTCGATTTTCGAGCGTTCCCGGCACTTGGCCGGCACCGACGCGCCGGCACATTCCGGACGGCTGTACGCCGCGGCGCGCGCGCTCCTGGTCGCGATCCCGCTCCTGTGGTCGATCGCCTATTTCTTCCCGCCGCTCAATCACGACGTCGCGGCGCTGCTGCAGTTCGCCCAGCGCATGCTCCACGGCGAGCGGCTCTACGTCGATCTGATCGACATCAATCCGCCGATGATCTTCCTGCTCGACACGATCCCGATCGGGCTCGCCGAGGCCGCGCGGCTGCCGACGGTCGCGTGCGAGATCGGCTTCGTCCTGGCGCTCGCGGTCCTCGGCCTGGCGGCGAGCACCGCGCTGCTGCGGCGGCTCGGCGAGGGCGGGCGCCCGCTCGACGGCCTGCTCTGGCCGGCCCTGATCGGCTTCGCGCTGCTCGTCTACCCGATGCACAGCTTCGGCCAGCGCGAGCACCTGCTGCTGATCTTCGCCCTGCCCTATGCGCTGGTCGCCGCCGCGCGCGCCGACGGCGCGATGGTGTCGCGCGGCGTCGCGCTCGCAACCGCGCTCGCCGCCTTGCCGGGCATCGCGCTGAAGCCGCATTTCGCCCTCGTGCCGCTGGCGCTCGAGCTCCTGGTGCTGACCCGCGTCGGCGCGCGACGCTGGCTCGCCAGCCCGCAGCCCTGGCTGATCCTGGCGGGTCTGGTCGCCTACGTGGCGATGGTCCGGTTGTGGTTCCCCGAGTACCTCACGGTCGTCGTCCCGCTGGCGGCGCGCAACTACGAGCAGCTCGCGCCCACGCACCTGCTCGACCTCGCGATCCGCGGCGACCAGGTGCCGGCCCTGGTCGTGCCGCTGATCCCGCTCGCCGTGATCGCTTGGCGTCTGCCCGCCGCCCGCCTGTCGCGCGCCATGGTCGCGCTCACCCTCGCCGCCACCGGCGCCGGGCTGCTGCAGGGCAAGGGCTGGGACTACCAGTTCCTCGCGGCGCGCGGCGCGCTGGTGCTGACGTTCGGGGCGGTGATCGCCGACGGCTTCGCGCAGCTTTCGGCGACGCGACCCGGGCTCGGCTCGGCCACGATGCAGCGCGCCGCGTCGGTCGCGATCGCCGCGGCCACGGTCGCGGGGCTGTTCGCCTTCACGGGCGTCCTCAACCCACCGTTCAAGGGGCCGCGCAATTTCGCCAACACGGCCGCCGCCCACCTCTTGCCGATCGTCGAGGCCAACGCCACCGGCCGGCCGGTGCTCTGGCTCACCACCTCGATCTATCCGCAGTTCCCGGTGCTGAACTACACCGACAGCAAGCTCGCCATGCCGTTCATGAGCCTGTGGGTGCTGCCCGCGGTGTACGGTCCCGCCGATCTGCAGACCACGCCGGCGGGGCGCACGCTCGCCTATCACGCGCCGGCGGCGATGGGCCACGCGGAACGGATGGTGTGGCGCGGCGTGATCGACGGCTTCACGCACGACCATCCGGCGCTGGTGCTGGTCGTGCCGGCGAGCC
>DATJNS010000144.1:0-7036 GCA_035507915.1 Candidatus Sulfotelmatobacter sp. | reverse complement strand
CAAAAACGCCGAGCACCGAAGCAACCGTCAGGACGCGGCCCATGTCCCAGCGCACGGGCTGGCGGGCGAACGGCGCGTTGTCGTAGGCGATCATCATGATCGGCAGATCGTTGAGCAGGGCCAACAGCACCACCATGACAGCGGTGACCGGGTAGAAGTTGAACACGAGGATGCTGGCGGTCATGAACAGAAGCACGCGGATGGTCTCGGTGATCCGGTAGATCGCGTAGCTCGTCATGCGCTCGAAGATGCGGCGCGCCTCCTCGATCGCGGTGGTGATCACGGACAGGCCGGGCGCGGTCAGCACCAAGTCGGCCGCGGCGCGCGCGGCGTCGGTGGCGCCGCTGACCGCGATGCCGACGTCCGCCTGCTTGAGTGCCGGTGCATCGTTGACGCCGTCGCCCGTCATGCCGACGATATGACCGGCGCCCTGCAGGACCTTGACGATCTCGAACTTGTGCTCGGGGAACACGCGCGCGAAGCCGTCCGCTGCAATCACGCGCGGCAGGCGGTCGGGCGGAGCATCGTCGCCGAATACGGTCTCCGCGACGACGATGTTTTGGCCGAGCTCGAGCTCGCCGGCAATCTGGCGCGCGATCGCCTCGTGGTCGCCCGTGACCATCTTGATGTCGAGGCCCATGTCGCGGATCGTCGCGATGGTCGATGCGCTGTCGTCGCGCGGCGGATCGAACAGCGGCAGCAGACCGAGGAACCGCCATCGACCGTCGCCGTCGGTGCGTGCTACGCCGAGCGTGCGATAGCCCTTGGCGGCGTCGGTGTCGACCAGGGCGGCAATGGCGCGACGCTCGGCGGCGGCGGGCTGGCACAGATCCTCGATGACCTGCGGCGCACCCTTGGCGACCCGGAAGCGCGCGCCGTTGCGCTCGATCTCGGCCTCGGCGCGCTTGGCGACCGGGTCGAACGGGTGGAATGCGCTCACCGTGAAGGCGGCGAGCTCCTCCGCCGACGGCGCGCTTTTAAGGATCGCGGCATCGATCGCGTCGGGCGCGTTGCGGTGCGACGCGAGCGCCGCGGCCAGCAACAGGTCGGCAGGGGTAACGCCAGGCGCGGGCTGCGGGTCGCCGAGGGTCAGCTCGTTCTTGGTCAGGGTCCCGGTCTTGTCGCTGCACAGCATGTCCATGCCGGCCATCTCCTCGATGGCGACCAGACGGGACACGATCGCGCGCAACCGCGCCAGGCGCTCGGCGCCGACCGCCATCGTGACCGAGAGCACCGCGGGCAGCGCGACCGGAATCGAGGCGACGGTGAGGATCAGAGCGAACTGCGCGGCCTCGATCAGTGGGTCGTGCCGGAATAGCGCCGCGAAGCTGATCAGAACGACGAGTCCAACTGTTACCAGGATCAGAAAATTGCCGATGCGCAGCACCGCGCGCTGGAAATGCGACACCGTCTTGGCCTGCTCGACCAGATGGGCGGTGCGGCCGAAATAGGTCTTCATCCCCGTGGCCGTGACGACCGCGGTCATCTCACCGAGCTTCGCGATCGAGCCCGAGTAGGCATCGTCGCCCGGTTTCTTGTCGACCGGTAGGGACTCGCCGGTCAGCGCCGACTGGTCGACGCTGAGATAGGCACCGTCCAGAAGCTTGACGTCGGCGGGAATGATCGCGCCGAGCTTGATGCTCACGACGTCGCCCGGCACGAGCAGGCGCGCTTCGACGTCTTTCCAAACGCCGTCGCGCAGGACACGCGCCTTGAGCGCGAGGCGCTGCTTCAGAAGCGCGATGGCGTTGTCAGCCTTGAACTCCTGCCAGAAGCCCACACCGGCATTGACGAACAGCATCGCGAGGATGATCGCGAGATCGGCCCAGTGACCGACCGCCCCGGACAGTACCGCCGCGGCCTCGATCATCCAGGGAATCGGCCCCCAGAAGAAGCGTGCCAAGCGTTCGAACGCGTTGACATGATGCTCGGCGAGTGCGTTCTCGCCGTATTGTGAGAGCCGCCGCGTCGCCTCGGCTTCGCTCAGGCCGGCGCCTTCGTCGCTCACGGTCTGCTTCGTTTCCGCGGTCGACACGTCGTTCGCCATGATCCACATCCCTGCTATGTCAGCACCCATGCGCCCTGCGCTCATGCCATGATGTGGTAACCCCCATCGATGTAGGTCACGTCGCCCGTCATGCGACGCGCTGCATCGCTGGCGAGGAACGCCGCGAGCGCGCCGATGTCGTCGATGTCGACCAGCTGATGTTCCGGCGCGGTGCTGGCGGTGCGTTGCATCAGTTCGTCGAAGCCCTCGATGCCCGATGCCGCCCGGGTCTTCAATGGCCCCGGCGACAGCGCATGCACGCGGATGCCCTTGGGCCCCAGCTCGGCCGCCAGGTAGCGCGCGACGCTTTCGAGCGCCGCTTTCACCGGGCCCATCAGGTTGTAGTGCTCGACGACCTTCTCGGACCCGTAGAACGATACGGTCATCAGCGCGCCACCGGCTTCCAGCAGCGGTTCGGCGAGGCGCGCCATGCGAATGAAGGAGTGGCAGGACACGTCCATCGCCGCCACGAAGCCGTCGCGCGAGCAGTCGACGACCCGGACGTGCAGATCTTCCTTCGGCGCCCAGGCGATCGAATGCAGCGCGAAGTCGAGCCGACCCCAGCGCCGCGCAACCGCCTCGAACACGGCCTCGAGCTGGCCCGGCTCGCGCACGTCGCACGGCAGGATCAGGGGGCACTCGAGCGCCGCGGCGAGCGGCCGGACGTAGGGCTCGGCCTTGGCGTTCAGATAGGTCGCGGCGAGCTCGGCGCCGGCAGCGCGGAATGCCCGCGCGCAGCCGTAGGCGATCGAGCTGTCGTTGGCGATGCCGACGACCAGCCCGCGTTTGCCGGTGAGGAGGTCCTTGAGCACGATCACGGCGTGCGCTCCGTGGCGCGCGCGCCCGGCGGCGGGCCCTGCCGCGCGATCCAGCGCGCAATGTCGGGCCAATGTTCTTTGAGTGTGCGAGCGCCCATGAACAGGCCAATATGGCCGCCGGGCACCAGCCTTCGTTCGACTGCGCTTTGCGGCGTGCCCAGCAGGTCGGCCGCGGTGAACACCTGTTCCTTGGTCGTGATGTCGTCAGCATCGCCCGCCAAGAGATAGGCCGGGCACGTGATCGCGTTGAGCGCCAGCCGATGGCCGAGTCCGACGAACGAGCCCTTGGCGAGGCGGTTCTCCTTGAAGAGCTGGACGATCGTCTGGAGGTACCAGCGCCCCGGCAGATCGATCGGGTTCTCGTACCAGCGCGCGAAGGTCTCGGTCTTGCGCAGGTACGCTGGATCGTCGACGTGCTCATAGAGATCGACGTAGCGCTCGATATAGTTCTTCTCGGGGTGCATGTTCTTCCACCCCATAAGCATGTAGGCGCCGCGCATCAGCCCGCCGCCTTCCGCCACCAGGTCCTCGTAGAAGCTGGTGGGATACGCGTGAACCATGCGCTTGAGCGGGCCATCGCCGGCCGCCGTGTCGATCGGCGAGCCGGCCAGCACCAGGCTGTTGGCCCGGCCCGGGAAGCGCGCCGCGTACATCGTCGCCATCCAGCCGCCCTGGCACAGGCCGACCAGGTTGACCCGGCCGCCGAGATCGTCGACCACCACGTTGATCTCGGCCAGGTAGTTGTCGATCTCGAGGTCCTTCATGTCGGCGGTCGCCGACTTCCAATCGGTGAGATAGAGCCGGTCGAGCCCGTTGGCGCGCAGGGTCTCGATCAGGCTTTGGCCGGCATGGTAGTCGGCGATCATCGCCGAGTGCCCGGCGTAGGGCGCGATCACCAGGGTCGGTATGGCGCTCGGGCGCGGCGTCGAATAGTCCCGAACCGTCATGGTGCGGAGCTCTAGAAACAGCGTACTCTCCGTGGCGAGCTTCGGCCGCAGCTCGTGGTCGATCTTCTCCTCTTCGGCCAGGAACTTGAGGTTGCGGCCGTATAGCTCGAGGCCTTGCTCGACCATCTCGGCGGCGGCCGCCATCGGCCAGAAGAACGGCACCGAGAAATTTGCGTGCGGCTTGGCCGCTGGTGTCCTGCTGTCCATCAGGCGACCTCCTCACGGTTGTCGGCGGTGGTGCCGTTCACCAGCGCAACCGCATGACGGACGATCATCAGATCTTCATCGGTCGGGATGACCCAGACCGATACCTCTACTCCACAATCGTGACTGGCCGGCGTTGCAGGCAGGTTCACTATGCGCCGCTTTCTGGTCGTGGGTCAGGTTCCACCGATCGCGCGCGCCGCGATCGCTGTCATGATTAGGGACAAGCCGAGGAACAACATGTTGATGCCTACCAGTAGGCCGATCGCCCAGGCCGCGGTGGCGGGCCAACCCTGCCAGATCAGGTAGGCGAGCACGAGGTCGACCAGGCCGCTGAACAGCGTCCAGCCCCAGTGTCGCAGATGGCGGCGGAACTCGAGCGCGAGGAAGATCGCGGCGACGCCCTCGAGGATGAAGAAGACGATCAGGAAGATCGTCAATGTCAGGATGCCCTGCGCGGGGCCTAGCACAAGGACGAGGCCGAGCACCAGCGCCAGCAGGGCGGTCGAAACTGACCAGCCGAAGCCGGGCGCGTGCCGGGCGTGCCACGCGGCGCCGGCGCGAAACGCGCCAGCGATCACGAACAGCCAGCCGATCAGCAGCTCGATCGCCAGGGTCGAGACGTTGGGCAGCGCCACCGCGAGTATGCCGAGCACCATGATGAGGCCGCCCTGGACGAGGAAGAGCAGCCAATGCGCGCGTACGATCCCGCCGACCTGCCGACGCAAGGCCTCGATCTCGGAAAGGGGCGGGGTCATGGATCGCTCTCCACGTTGTGTGCGCGCCGCACGCGTCATTCGCGGTCTACTCCGCAGCGGCCCAGAGTGACCCAATAGCCGCTTTCGCTACATTCGTAGAGCCTGTGCTGCTGGCATCGTTGAGCGCCCGGCGCGGCGCTTTCGGTGCTTCCGACCGGGCATGATTGCGCGGAGGGCTTGAAGTCGCTGGTGCACGGGGCGTCGTGACTGACCACCCACGCGCCGTTCGCCTGGCATTCGTTGCGAAAACCGTCGAGACAGATCGCTTGGCCCGTCTGAAACGACGCGCCGCGAAACTGGCACAAGATCGGCGGCGCCATGGGCGCCGGCTGCTGGGCGAAGGCGCTCGACGTCATCGAAAGCCCCAGCAGAATCCCGGCGAGCTGGGACGATACGAGCTTTCTCATGACACAGTTCCCCTTGGAAAATTCAACTTATTCCCCGGACCGATCGAGCGACTTGAGGCAGGTCAAATCCAGCTGCACGAATTTGACCGAAATCAATCTCGTGGCTGTCGCCCCGGATTAATAATCTTGTCGAATGGCCCAGATCGGGAGCGCGCACATGACGGCCGACGTGATCAAGGAAGATTTGCGGCGACTCCTGCAGCGCGCCGACGAGCGCATCGCCCGTGCCGAGCGGCAGCTTGCCGGGAAGGACGATCGCGCGAAGGTCGCGGCGGCGGGCGAGCTCGAGTTCCTCAGGCACCAGCGCAGCGCTCTGGAGGCGCGGTTGGCCAAGCTCGACGTCGCGGCGCACGGCGCGTCGACCGGCGGCTGGCTGAGGGAGGAACTCATGATACTCGAGCAGCGGCTCGAGGAATGGATGATGCGGCACTGACGGCCGTCGTAGCGGCCAAATGAGGTGAGCACCACTCGGCAAGGGGAGGACGACGTGACAAAGCAGAGCATCCACGAAGTTGTCGCCGTCTTCGATGACGTCGAGGCGCTCGAAGGTGCCATGCGGGACCTCGAGAAACAGGGCTTCGCCCGGACGGATTTTACCTTGCTCGTCAATGAGCATGTCGCCGAGAAGAAGTTCGGTCAGCGGTACCGTCGCGTCGAGGAGATGGAAGACAAACCGAATGCGCCGCGAGAGACCTTCTTTGCGTGGGCCGCGCGGCAGCACGAAGAGTTGGGGCTTGTGCCGGCGCTGATGTTCGTGGGTGCGGTGTCAGCGCTCGCAGTTGGCGCGGTGGCGACATTGCCGTTTCTGATCGCCGCCGGCAGTGGTGGACTCGTGGGTGCCGCGCTGCAGCGCTGGATACGGAGCCACCACGCCGCCCAGCTGCGCGACCAGCTCGAGCGCGGCGGGCTGCTGCTGTGGGTCAACGTCCGTTATCCAGAGGCGGAGCACAGAGCCGCCACGGTCCTGAAGGCGCATGGCGCGCGTCATGTTCACGCCCACGAGCTGGCGCCTGGGCTGCCTGCCGGCGCCGGTGTCTCCGGCACCAAAGGAGTTCTCGATCGCTAGGTTTCAGCTTGGGCCCATCTTCACCCCGAAACGCTGCTGAAGCTGGTAGATGGACGCGACAGTCAAACTGCGGCGGGGGCAATGCGAATAATGGAGGTCTCGTAGACGGGATTTTATCGAGATCAACGCGCCTTTCACCGCGACGTCGATGATCATCGCGAGCTTCGGGACTCGAGCGCATCCTGCAATCGCATGGGGTGCCGGCAGCGACCGGCGACGACGCGCCGTCCCTAGGCCTCGCGGCCCGGCATCTTCGCACCGAAAGGAGCATAACGATGGAGCTGATCGAGGCGATCCACCGTCGGCGCGCGATGCGCGACTTTACAGACGTGCCGGTCGACAAGCCGATGCTCGAAGGCCTCATCGACGCCGCAATCTAGGCGCCGAGCGCCATCAACTCGCAGCCCTGGCTCTTCACGGTGGTGCAGGACCGCGAGTTGCTCGGCCGTATCTCTCGAGAAGCTAAAAGCTACGTGCTGGCGACCATGCGGGACGCGCTTGAGCCGTCGCTGCTCGACCATCTGCAGGATCCCGGCTTCCACATCTTCTACAACGCGCCGGCCCTCATCGTGATCGCGACGGTCGCCGCCGGGCCGTGGGCGCTCGAGGACTGCGCGTTGGCGGCGGAGAACCTGATGTTGGCGGCGTGTGGCAAAGGTCTCGGTACCTGCTGGATCGGCTTCGCGCAGCACTGGCTGGCCACGTCGCGAGGCAAGCACGTGCTCGGGCTGCCGGAGGCCTGCGTTCCGGTCGCGCCCCTGATCGTCGGGCACCCGAAGTCGTCGCCGC